>CALVJD010000083.1 GCA_944332005.1 uncultured Bacilli bacterium | reverse complement strand
ATTTTTATTAGGAGTAAGTACTACCTATGCAGTACAAACCTTGTATGAAGCGAGTGAAGTAGGTTACGATAATAGTAGTAGTGGAACGAGTCAAACCGAAGTACAAGGAGCACTCGATGAACTTTATCAACTATCAGAATCTCATTGTCCAGACGGATATATTTGTGAAAAGTTAACAGGAGTAGATATATTATTATCTAAAGCAAACGATGCTAGTATTACGAATTATGAAGATGGAAATAAAGGAGAGATGTATACCTTTACCCATGAAGCAACGGAACAGACTGGAGCCCTCACGGATTATCGCTATATCGGAAATCAACCCAATAACTATATTACTTTCAATAATGAAACGTGGAGAATTATAGGAGTAATTGAGGGAAGAGTCAAAATCATTAAAAATAGTTCGATTGGAAATATTGCATGGAATTCAAATGGAACAAACGATTGGACTACCTCATCTTTGCAACAAATGTTGAATAATGGAACAGGTAGTTGGAAGTTAAGTGAAGAAGTATCTAACCAAGTAGATACTGTCACTTGGTATCTAGGAGATACTTATACTGGTAGTGGGTCCAACTATTATAAAAGCGAAAGAGGAAATACATCATATAGTGGAAGAAGCAACAATTGGAGCGGAAAGATAGGTTTAATATATGCAAGTGATTATGCATATACTTATGCATATGGGGTAGACGATCAATGTTATAATGATACATTTTTTTGTAGTACTAACTATGAGGGAAGAATACCAAGTAGTGGCTGGTTATATAATAATCGTTATCTGCAATGGACAATTTCACATCATAACGATGTTTCATCGTATGTACATACTATTCAAGGTTCTGGAGATTTGTATGATAGTACTCGTGTGACATTGGAGGCTGAAGTCAGACCCGCCCTTCATCTGAGGTCGGATATCTCGCTCTCAGGCTCTGGAACGGTGAGTGATCCGTATCAAATAATTGAATGAGGAGAGTATTCTCCTTTTTTATTGACAATTTTCGGACATTTTTTTATAATATAAGTGTGAATAAAACACAAAAGGGGTGGATTTTGTGATTGAGGAAGCGATCGATTATAAGAATTATCATGAATCAATTATTAGTTTATTTACGATTGATCAAGGAAAGGTAAAGATATTGCTTGTAAGAAAGCAAACAGATCCATATCGTGGATATTGGATTTTGCCTAGTGATTTTGTACCGGTTAATCAAACGTTAGAAAATGTTTTAAAAGAATTGGTATATGATAAAATTGGTTATCAAGATTTTTATATGGAGCAATGTCATACCTTTAGTAGGTTAGATCGGGATCCTGATGATCGCGTGATTGCGACTTCTTATATTGGGTTATTAGATAGTACGACGGCTACTTTAAAAAGGGAAGAGCGCCCTGAAGTAGAAAGTGCTTGGTTTGATATTAATGAGATTCCCAAAGTTGGATATGATCATGAAGAAGTGATTGGTTATGCGATCGATCAATTACGTTCAAAGATTGTGAATAGTACGGTTTTAAAAAGCTTTTTTCCAAGTGATTTTACCCTTCCTGAAATACAGAAAGTATATGAGGAAATATTAGGGGTTCATTTAGATCGAAGAAATTTCCGTAAGAAGTTTATCAATCTTGGTTTGATTGAGGATACGGGTTATAAAAACGAGAAAACAAATGGAAGGCCAGCAAAATTATATCGTTTTAAAGAAAATGTCAAAGAGAGAAATTTATTTTGAAAGAGGGATAATATGAATAATCGTGGTTGGGGACTTGCAACAATGCTTGTATTATGTGCGGTTTTAGCACTTGCTCTTATTATATCGGCTATTATCTATGAACAAACATTTAATGATGCTTTACTTCCAGAGGATAATACGAGTGGTCAAGTAGAAGGAACTGAAGAGTATCATACATTAGAATCCCAAGTAAATGATGCTGCCATCACATATTTTGAAAAATATTATCCAACGCTTCCTGATGGAGATAAAGTGTATGTGAGTGTAAAAAAATTACAAGTGGAAAAGATGTTAGATACCTTAACAGATGATAGTGGTAACGATTGTTCAGGATATGCTTCTTATCAAAAGGTAAATGGTTCTGCTCATTATCAAGCATATATTAAGTGTGGACGTCGTTATACGACGAGTGGATACCGTAGCGAATTTGATGCGTGAGAAATTCTTGAAAGAGTATAAAAAAGTGTATATAAATAGTTGACAATCATAGAATAAAAGTGGTATATTAATACTGCATTTAATTAAGGTTTACTTCGGTAAATCTTTAATTAAGGACAAAAATGAAACACCTGGAAGTGTGTATAAGAAAGGAGAATAATATGCCTACAATTAACCAATTAGTTAGAAAGAGAAGATCTGACAAAACGAGAAAAAGTAAATCTCCAGTTTTAAATATTGGATATAACAGCAAAGAAAAGAAACAAACGGTTCAAAATTCACCACAAAAACGTGGAGTATGTACTCGTGTTGGAACGATGACACCTAAGAAGCCAAACTCAGCATTACGTAAATATGCTCGTGTTCGTTTAAGTAATGGTATGGAAGTAACTGCTTACATTCCTGGAGAAGGACATAATTTACAAGAACACAGTGTGGTATTAATTCGTGGAGGACGTGTTAAGGACTTAATCGGAGTTCGTTATCATATCGTTCGTGGTACTATGGATACGGCTGGTATTGAAAAACGTCGTCAAGGTCGTTCTAAATATGGAACCAAAAAACCAAAAGATAAGAAATAATAGATAAGTAAGGAGGATAATTATGCGTAAAAAGCGTGCAGTAAAAAGAGACGTTTTGGCAGATCCAATTTATAATTCAAAATTAGTAACGAAACTAATTAATACGATCATGAAAGATGGTAAAAAAGGAACTGCGCAAACGATTTTATATAATGCTTTTGATATGATCAAAGAAAAGACTGGTTCAGAACCACTTGAAGTATTTGAAAAAGCATTAGAAAATATCAAACCACAACTCGAAGTAAAATCTCGTCGTGTTGGTGGAGCTAACTATCAAGTACCAGTAGAAGTAAAAGCAGATCGTGCTCAAGCTCTGGGATTACGTTGGTTAGTAAATTATGCAAGACTTAGAGGCGGACACTCTATGGCCGAAAATTTAGCGAATGAAATTATCGACGCTAGTAACGGTGTAGGGGCTGCTGTTAAGAAACGTGAAGATACCCACAGAATGGCAGAAGCGAATAAAGCATTTGCTCATTATCGTTGGTAATAGAAAAATAAGAAAGGAAAAACATATATGGCTCGTGAATATAGTTTAGAAAAAACACGTAACTTTGGAATTATGGCACATATCGATGCAGGTAAGACAACTTGTACCGAACGTGTTTTATTCCATACTCATAAGATCCATAGAATTGGAGAAACTCATGATGGTGCTTCTCAAATGGACTGGATGGAACAAGAAAAAGAACGTGGAATTACCATCACTTCAGCCGCTACTACTGCTTTCTGGAAAGGAAATCGTTTAAATATTATCGATACCCCAGGTCACGTTGACTTCACGATCGAAGTTAGTCGTTCCCTTCGTGTACTCGATGGTGCGGTTGCTTTACTAGATAGTCAAGCAGGTGTAGAGCCACAGACGGAAACGGTATGGCGTCAAGCTAGTGAATTCAAAGTACCTCGTATGATTTTCTGTAATAAGATGGATAAGATGGGAGCTAGCTTTGAATATAGCTTAAATACAATCAAAGATCGTCTTGGCGTTAATGCTAAACCAATTGAATGGCCAATTGGGGCTGAAAGTGAATTTCATCAAATTATCGACTTATTAACTCGTAAATTATATATTTATGACGGAAAACCAGAAGAAGAACCAGAAATAGTCGATGTTCCAGAAGAATATCAAGCAATTTGTGAAGAAAAACGTAATGAGTTGATCGAAGCAGTTGCTGAATTCGACGATGAATTAATGGAAAAATATTTAGAAGGAGAAGAAGTAAGCATCGATTTAATCAAACGTGCTATTCGTAAAGGAACGCTTGCTGCTGAATTCTTCCCAGTATTATGTGGTACAGCACTCGGTAATATCGGAGTTAAGTTATTACTTGATGCCGTTATCGATTACTTACCAGCACCAACGGATATTGCCTCTATTAAAGGAGTCGATTTAGATGGTAATGAAATCGTAAGACATCCAAGTGATTCAGAACCATTTGCTGCATTAGCATTCAAAATCATGACTGATCCATTCGTTGGAAGACTTTCTTTCTTCCGTGTTTACTCTGGTCATTTAAGTAGTGGCTCTTATGTGTTGAACGCAACAAAAAATACGAAAGAACGTATTGGTCGTTTACTGCAAATGCATGCAAATAATCGTACGGAAATCTCAGAAGTATTTGCCGGAGACATCGCTGCTGCGGTAGGACTTAAGAATACGACGACAGGGGATACGTTATGCGATGAAAAGAAACCATGTATTTTGGAATCTATGACATTCCCAGAACCGGTTATCGAACTTGCTGTTGAACCAAAATCCAAAGCAGATCAAGATAAGATGGGAATCGCGCTTCAAAAACTTGCGGAAGAAGATCCAACTTTCCGTGCAAGTACAAATCATGAAACTGGTCAAACGATCATCGCTGGTATGGGTGAACTTCACTTAGATGTCATCGTCGATCGTATGCGTCGTGAATTTGGTGTAGAAGCAAATGTTGGTAAACCACAAGTATCTTACCGCGAAACCATTACGCAAGCTGCTGAATGTGAAGGTAAATACATCAAACAATCTGGTGGACGTGGACAATATGGACATGTTTGGATCAAATTTGAACCAAATCCAGATAAAGGTTATGAATTTGTCGATGCCATCGTTGGTGGAACAGTTCCTCGTGAATATATTCCAGTAACGGATAAAGGACTTCAAGATGCAATGAAAACTGGTGTACTCGCTGGTTATCCAATGGTAGATATCAAAGCAACTTTATTCGATGGATCTTACCATGATGTCGATTCATCAGAAATGGCTTATAAGATCGCTGCTAGTATGGCATTAAAAGCTGCGAAAGAAAAATGTAAACCAGTTCTTCTTGAACCAATCATGAAGGTACAAATTGTCGTACCAGATGAATACTTAGGAAATGTTATGGGAGATATTACTTCTCGTCGTGGACGTCCACTAGGTCAAACTTCTCGTGGTAATGCCCTTGCCATCGATGCAATGGTACCACTTGCGGAAATGTTTGGTTATGCAACTTCTTTAAGATCAAATACCCAAGGACGTGGAACGTTTATTATGGAATTCGATCACTATGAAGAAGTTCCTAAAAATATAGCAGAAGACATCATTAAAAAGAATGGTGGAAACAACTAATAATTGGTATTAATGGAGAATTTGATTGATCGTCAAATTTCTCCACTATTTACCAAAAAACAGGGAATTTAATGAAAAATACTTGCTATTTTTCATTGGTTCATATAAAATATAAAATGTAGAGAAATAAGAAAGGAATGAATATTATGGCAAAACAAAAATTTGATCGTACCAAAACACATATGAATATTGGTACAATCGGACACGTAGACCATGGTAAAACTACTTTAACAGCTGCAATTACGAATTATTTAGCTAAAAAAGGTCAAGCTGAATTCAAAGATTACAGTCAAATCGATGCAGCTCCAGAAGAAAGAGAACGTGGTATTACAATCAATACAGCTCACGTAGAGTATGAAACTGATAAACGTCACTATGCTCACGTAGACTGCCCAGGACATGCTGACTATGTTAAAAACATGATCACAGGTGCTGCTCAAATGGATGGAGCAATCTTAGTTATTGCTGCAACAGATGGACCTATGGCACAAACTCGTGAACATATCCTACTTTCTCGTCAAGTTGGAGTACCTCGCATGGTTGTATTTATGAACAAATGCGATATGGTTGATGACGAAGAATTATTAGACTTAGTTGAAATGGAAATTCGTGAATTATTAAACGAATATGGATACGATGGAGACAATACTCCAATCATTCGTGGTTCTGCTTTAAAAGCTCTTGAAGGAGATCCAAAATGGGAAGAAAAAATTGGTGAATTAATGGATGCTGTAGATACTTGGATCGAAGATCCAGTTCGTGATAATGATAAACCATTCTTAATGCCAATTGAAGATGTATTCACAATCACAGGACGTGGAACAGTTGTTACTGGACGTGTTGAACGTGGTATCTTAAAATTAAATGATGAAGTTGAAATCGTTGGTATTCGTCCAACTAGAAAATCAGTTGTTACAGGAATTGAAATGTTCCGTAAACAATTAGACTTTGCTGAAGCAGGAGATAATGCTGGTGTATTACTTCGTGGAATCAACCGTGAAGATGTAGAACGTGGTCAAGTATTAGCTAAACCAGGTTC
>CALVJD010000082.1 GCA_944332005.1 uncultured Bacilli bacterium | reverse complement strand
TTGACATCTTCTGCGGTGGCGTCGTCTTCACCGTATCTGTGTCGCAAATCATACGCACGCGTTTCTTTGATTGCCTGTTCCGTTTCGGAGGACAGTTCGGCGGGAACTTTCGGTGCAGGGATAAAGCCGTCCGTGTTTTCATCGCCGCTCAGATAGCAGGCAATGCTTTTCAGGTCGTTGGTTGTAAGCAATCCTGCGTCATATGCCTCCTGCAATGTGTAAAACTCTCCGCGCTTTTGCGGCTCCTGATTGCACGCGACAAGCACGCCTGCCGCGCACGCAAACAAGCACGTCAACGCTATGCCGAGAGCCGCAAGTTTCAAAGTGATTTTTCTCTTCATCATTTCCCCCTTCTCTATTTTGTTAGGAATGAACTCTATGCTCGGAACATACGGAACATTGCTTCCGAAGACGGTTACTTTAAATCGCAACAAAAAGTACGCCGATCAAGCCCCATCGTTTTTCCCTTCTAAAAACAATAACAATCTATTTCGCGATTTTGTCCCTAAAAAAATAAAATTTTTTTGCGATGCCAAAAATTCATACATTCCGGCTTACATTGTTATGTTCCATCATTTTGCTCCGCGCCACCAATTTGATTATAGTTTATTGTTGTCTGCAAATCAAAAGCCGCCATAAATGGCGGCTCTTAATAATTCGCTACTATGTGTGGTCACCTTAAAAAATCATATCCAGAATAGCATCAACTTCCGCATCGCCATAAAAAACAAAGGTCATATAATAATTCACACTCTCTCTGTTAAATCTTATTCTCCAATCATAAACTCCGCTTGCTCGCTCGTTTATGTTATATCCGACCGTGATCCCGTTCCAAAGAGCAACATCAACACACACGTCGAACAAAGCACTTTCCACATAAACATAGTTTTCGTAATACATCAGTATGCTAATATAATCGAAATAATCGTCGTAGACGCTCACTTCAAGCATTATGCCGCCGAGAGTTCCCGTGGCATCGTTCATCTTGAGCATGCCAGTCGAACCTGTGTTGCTAATGGTAGGCAACATAAAATCGGTGCCGTACCCGGCAATGTCGTCTATACTTGTGAACGGAACGTCTCTCATATATTCGGCATCACTGAAATAATATTGCGTTGTTTCGCCGCCGCCCTGCTCCATGCCAAGCGTCAACGGTAGGACTACCGCAAGACATATCGCAACCGACAAAACAACTGAACAAACGGCAACCGTCCATTTGCGTTTGATATTCTTACGAGGCTTGTGTTCCGCTAACCGCATTTTGTGCAGATCATGATCCATTCCTTTGGAAGTAGATCTTGCATAAGACTCCATCATTTCGTCAAACTTTTTGTTTTCCATAGTGTCATTTCCTTAATTTATCCCCACAGCCTCCGCATTAATGACAAGGCCGTTATTGTCTACTATGTAAAATCCTTTTACGTCATTAAATCCTGTCGCTACCTGCATGATCGTCCTTTCAGCGATCAGTTGATCCGCAGCGTTATAATAGCGAAGAGTGTTGATTTCATATACAACGACCATATGGTTTCCACCATATATCATCTTAATGTATACGTCTTTCCCGTTCTTTGATGACAGTGATGCAAGATTATATCCACTCAGAAAAAGAATGACCGGTCGCCCCGCAGCAATGCTCTCCGAGACTGCATTCAGATTGAGATTTCCGCCCGACATTACGGAAGAATGCACCGCCGTGTATCCTTGTGCGGCTACATATGCGTCAAAACCAGCTTTATACTGATCATATGAAGTGCCACTTTCAATAGCATTTGTCCCCATAAGTGTATAAAGCTCGTCTATAACAGCCTGCTTCTTTTCAAGCTCCACACTCATCGGATAATACGAGTAACTATCTCCGCGCGCTCTACCCGGCGTATAATCCGGAATGAGATTCACATAGTCTCGATCAAAATAACCAATAACATTAGCACCGGCAACATTCGCACAACTGTTTGTCAACTGTGACGAAGTATTGAAGTAATCAGGAAAACTTGAACCGAGAGACTGTTTTTCTTCCGTTTTATACTCGTAACCGATCTCCTCTGTCTGTGTTTCTAAATAAGTCCCGCCAGCATACCCTTCGCTGAAAAACATCGGCACTGTCCCGCGCTGCGCAAATGCAGTCTGGCAATCAGAATATATGCACAAACAAAATGCAACACCTATTATCAAAGCCGCCAATAATGCCGTTCTTCTTATTGTGATTGCTTTCATTTTCCTGTCCTCCACAATAATCAACAAACGACAGACTAATTTATCCCACTTTCATCAAAAAAAATTTTCATTTTCTTTAATGCGCTTTGTTTCAGTCGTCCTACCTTTGATTTCGACATACCTATGTCTTTTGCAATTTGGCGGATATTTTTGTCCTCAAAATATGTTTCCTGTATTATGATTTTCTCCTGCTCGTTCAAAATTTTCATCGCGATTTCCACGCTAACCTGCAAATCTTTTTGCTCTGAAAAATCTGAGCTTGCCTCGGCCAACATAGTGTAATCAACATAGCTTATGTTAACTTCCTTTCTGCCGGTGATCATCTTATATCTGTTGATGGCACGTCTCTTCATTACTCTGCACAAATAAGCAAAACCGTTCTGAACATATATGAATCTGTCTGCTATGTACTCTATATCTGCCCAAAAGTCTTGAACCAAATCGTCAGCATTGGCATCATTTTGCAGATACTTCAACGCGATATACCTCAATGTATGAGACATTTCATGATAAAGCTCGACGATACCATCGGCATCTCCACGCTTTATTTTTTCTAATGCCATGTTTACATCTTCAATCTTTTGCTTATAATCACTCATCGTCTCTTCAATATACCATAAAAATCACTATGCTTAAACAAATCGCAAATAAAACATCGATTATTCAGTTTTGCAACCGTGGCGTGTGCTTGTCATAGACAAGTGCGGCTCGGCTACGCCTCGCCGTTCAAGCACCCGCCATAACAACAACGGAATAAGGCGAAACTCAAAAGCGCACGGGAACGGGCGTCGCCGCTGAACCGCTTGGCGATCCGCCCTTATCTCCCGTGCGACTGTATTTGAGTTGTAACGCTATTGTATACCGTCGGTATCCGTATATCGGCGGTTTTTCGCTTTTTTATACTTTCAGTATCGGAAAGTGTCGGTTTTACTACGGAAAGTATACATTGACCTACAAAAAGCCGAGGTGACAAACCTCGACTTTTTTGGTGGGGACAACGGGACTCGTAAGGAGCACAAAGGGCGACGGAATAGCGGGAAGCCGTCATCTGATCTGCGTGCGGAGTTCACGCAGGACGGCGGACCGCGTCAGCAGTGACGAAGTCACTGGTTCCGCCGTAAGGCGTGCGGCGGCTCCGCCGCACAGAGGACTGTTGCGGACAGCAAAAAGCCGAGGTGACAAACCTCGGCTTTTTGGGTGGAGAAATAGCAACGTAAAACGAATTTTATTTTCTAAAATTTGTTTTATAAAAATCTGATAGCGCATCATTATAATTTTGAAATC
>CALVJD010000081.1 GCA_944332005.1 uncultured Bacilli bacterium | reverse complement strand
TGTGGCTACTTTTCTTTTTCTAACCGCTGTGTGTTGCATCAAAAAAGAACTGGCGGTCAATGCCGTATTTGGCTTCACAAGTCTCGGCCTTTTGCTGGACGCAATCTTTTTCCTTATATGTAAGAAAAGAATTGATCAAAGCAGCAGGCGTGGGAAAGCCTATGTATCCGTAAAGCTTCTTGTGGGAACCCCGGCCGAATTATTCATGGCGATCTTTGGAGCTTATCTGATCCTCTCCAACTTTAAGTAAAGTCAAGAAATGGGCGTGGACAACCGCTATCAATGAGAAAAAAGCGAAAGTCCATACGAACCTGCTTGCTCCGCCAGACTAAACCGCTGTATATTCAAAATGTTTCCAGATGATCATATATCAGTCCATAGCGGGAGTTGACTTTCATGAATCCAATCGATAGCGGCGATAAGAACGCAATCGCACGGCAATATGATTTCTACGAGGCAAGAGTTTTAGGAATCACTGCCGAGCATTTTCTGAGCAAAGTGTATCTGTATCACGAATATGACTGCCATACCGTTGTGAAATACACCTTTGCCGAATGCTACCATCTGGACTTCTCCCATGCAAGTGAGCAGGTCGAGCATATGGAAAAAAGCAAATGGAAGCCGGAATTTTATACCTACGCGCAAATCGACTACTTTATACAGGATATCGACATTTCCAAAAGGATGTATGACTCTCATGCCTTGTACCAATGCAGTCTTGATTTTGGAATTGCCCGCCTCAAGGTTCTGTGCAGGGATGTCGCCATTGAAAAACTGGCATTGTCCCAACTCAGTGAAGCCGAAAAGAGGAATTTTGTGGTTTCCCCACAAGCCGGCAGGGCTTCCCCCGGAACCGCGGAACAGGATGGCTGATTGCAGGAAACCGCGCGTTGCCATCGTGATTCCTTCCCCAGGGCAAAACTCCCCCACATCCGAAATTTCCGCGGCGCTTCTCTTCGATGCTCCCGTCTGTGGAGTGGCCGCTCCCCCCAACGGAGGAAAATCATGTGCGAACAAAAGACGGAATTGTGCAGAATCAGCCGTCTGATCGGGCAGCCGGTCCATTCCATCGGCCGGGCGGCGAATATGCTGGATC
This sequence comes from uncultured Bacilli bacterium, assembly GCA_944332005.1. Taxonomy (GTDB): domain Bacteria; phylum Bacillota_I; class Bacilli_A; order RF39; family UBA660; genus CALVRE01. The sequence goes on along the minus strand of CALVJD010000081.1, from coordinate 1,857 downwards.
TTCATTTCGGGGAAGAAGTAGTTGTTCCCGATAGAATCAGCGGAGAAAAACACGTGGGCACCTACTCCTTACACGTACAATGTCCCTGGCGGATCATAAACCTGGAAAAAAGAAAAATGCTTTTGGGCAGTCTGGACTTTTATGCGCCATCCACCCGCAGGCTGGCCGCAGAAGATTTTGACTACAATCATTTTGACTGGGACGTCCGGGGCGGCAATCTGTTTGATGAAAAGGCACCGGAATGGTTTGCAGGGCTCGAGCATGTGACCGTCGTTGCCGCCAGAATGAACCGTTTCGGCGACGCCAGGATCGACCTTTCCAACGGCGACCGTATCGAAATCTTTGTAACGGCAACGGATGACGGGGAATGCTGGCGGCTGTTTCTGTCAGCAAAATCCACCACACAGCTGGTGGTATACGGTGATGCAGATTGAGAAGGTTGTCCCCGCAGGACATCCTGCCGCGGTGCAAATACCCGGCACCATGGTACCACATAAAAACAGATTTTTTCTCATGAGATGGCAGATATTCTCCTGACAATGGCATCCGACGCCGCCCTTTCCGCCGATTGCCTGTTGCGGGAACTGTCCGCAGAAAGGAAGGCTTTCCATCGTGAGACGTATACGAACCGCTGTGATAATCATCGGGCTGCTGCTCTGCGTGATCACCCCCGGTATCATGTTGCTGTTTCAGCCCAAAACGCTGAAAGCCACCACAGGAACACCGCTCACCCAAGCCGGCGAATACGAAGGCCCCGGTGGAGGCACGCTCTATATCACCCCGAGCCACAGGCTGGTGGGGGCAGTCGCCCTGCCGGAGACTCCCTATGGGTCTTCCTTTATCGTGGTGCCGATGGACGGTTTGAAGCCGGACTTGCAGGAGATGCAGACCTTTTTTCTGGGGGACGCGATGGTCTGCGACTACCTGGAGCAGGAAGACGGATACTTTCTGCTGGTGAATGAACGGGAAAAGGTAGTCTACCGGAACGCGGATATTCTGGATTGGTGCACCCTGTTCTGGCTGGACTGCACCGACGGGACCATGACCACCCTGGACAAAATGGAGGCCGCCGGGATCCCCTCCTTCCTGGAATCCGCCGACGGTGAGGTCCTGCTCGGCTGGCAAGGGCGGGATTCCGCTTACATAAACCATTATGACAGCACTACCCGGCAGCGGACGGCCATCCAGCCGGTGGAAGTACGCCTGACTTTTGCCACACCGCTGGGCGGCGGACAGTACCTGGGGTTCTGGCGTGACTATGGCGGAAATTTTGAGGAATCGTCGCTGGATGTCAAGAAACAGCTCGCCTGGGTCGACGGGGAAGGCAACCTGCTGGACAGCTATCCCTGTGACAAAGACTATCACGTGACGGGGACCTGCGTGGTCGGTGACCGCGGATACGCGCTGCTCCACCATGATCACAGACAAAGATGCCGGATCCTGACCATGAATCTGGACCGAGAAAATAGGAAGCTGGTGAATGTTCGCTGCTACACGATGCCCAGAATCGGCAATTCCAAGTTTACCGATTACTATGACCTTGTATGGAATGCGGATGCCGGTCTGCAGCTTTTGTTTTTAAGTCCCTACACCTGGGACTCCGGGGCCAGTATTCTTGGCGCGGCAACCATCCTGGACGATGGCACCAACCCGCCGGAATTGGAACTTCATACCTACTGGGCACCCGAGCGCTGCCTGCCAAATGGTGCCTTCCAACAAGGTGGAGAGACTTTTTATCAGTTTTCGACAGGGAACAAGCGGGTTTTCTTTCAATGATGGTCTTTCCTCATACGCATCGCCGCCCACGCATTCTGACAGGAAGAAGGAGAATCTATGTACAATAGTATAAATTCCCTG
>CALVJD010000080.1 GCA_944332005.1 uncultured Bacilli bacterium | reverse complement strand
CTGGCAGTAATAGCCTGCTGGGAAGCAATGACGGCAATCCCCATCGGGCGTTCCGGACGAATCCCTGTTTCACGAGCCACTTCGGCAATGACCGGAAGTACAGAATAGGCCACATGCCCCGTTCCGGCAAAGAAGGTAAAAAGGTAAGTCACCAGAGGACTCAACAGCGTGATGCGCTGAGGATGGCGACGCAAGATTTTCTCTGCCCATTTCACCATCAAATCCAATCCTCCGGCAGCCTGCATGCAACCGGCAGCTGCAATCACTGCCACAATCATCAGCATCACATCAATAGGGGGAGTGGTGGGTTCAAGACCAAAGATAAAGGTAAGTACGGCCAGCCCCAAGCCTCCAAAGACTCCCAGACCGATGCCGCCTACACGCGCTCCGACAATAATTGCCAGTAACACAAACAGTAATTGTAACCACATAAATAGAAAGAGTTTTTAGATTTAAGGTGCAAAGATACCAATATTCAATGGAATGTAAAAATGAAGACCTGAATACAAACCTTCCTCCACCCCATAAGCCCCAACCTAATATAACAAGCAACGTGAGTCCTGTTAAAATTAAAACATTCTATAGCCTAAAGACAATATTAACATTCATAAAAACCAGATACTTTTACCACCCTCTTAAATTTATCAGATTTAAATCGATTCAAAGCACTTTTTCCAATATAGTAAATTCATTACTTAGAAAAATTTGGTATATAAGAAATAAAGAGTATATTTGCAGCAGCAAATAAGAGTAAAATGATTACTAAGGAAAAAACACATCTAAGAAACCTTGCGGAAATTCTGTCTGGGGTATATGAGAAAACAGACCCTGATGGAGAGATAGCATATTTACAGACCAAAGATTGTACGGATGAAGTAATCATAAAATATGCTTCCCGAGTATTATTGACAGCTAAAATGCAGAAGAATTTATTGCAAGAAGGTGATATTCTTTTTGCCTCTAAGGGAGTAAACTACTTAAGTGTAGTATTTCGTGAGCAAGAAAAAGCGGTAGCTTCTACTTCTTTTTTCGTAATACGATTGAAATCGCCGGCAGTTACACCTGAGTACCTTTGTTGGTTCTTGCGTCAACCTTCTATAAAGGCATATTTCAAAAGCAATCAGGCCGGTAGTGCAACACCACTTATTCATAAACCTGCTGTGGAAAATTTAGAGATACCCGTCCCTTCGTTAGAAGAACAGAAAACTATTGTAGCCATAGCTCGTCTGTCAAAAAGAGCAATGGAGCTACAGCAGGCAATCATTGAAAAAAAACAGACCATTGTACAACAATTATTAATGAATAAAATAAAGTAATCAATATATGGAAATTCAACAAAAAACAGATCAGTCACAAATCAATCGTGTAGTTTGGAAAGCTTGTGACACTTTCCGTGGAGTGATAGATCCTAGTCAGTATAAAGATTATATTCTGACTATGCTTTTCCTGAAATATGTCAGCGATGTGTACAAAGCCAAATATTCAGAATATTTGAACAGATACGAAGGAGATAAAGAGAGGGCGGCCCGTTCCATGCGTCATGAACGTTTCCTTATTCCTGAAACCAGTTCATTTGATTATTTATATCAACACCGTACGGCGGACAATATCGGAGAGTTGATTGATATGGCATTGGCAGACATTGAGGATGCCAATCGTGAGAAAATGAGCAGTGAAGACGGTAGTAGTATTTTCCGTAATATCAGTTTCAATTCAGCTAATTTGGGTGAACCGAAAGAAAAGAATGCCCGATTGAAAAATCTATTGGTAGATTTCAGTGAATTGAAATTGGATGAATCTCATTTGGAAAATAATGATATCATTGGAGATGCTTATATGTATCTGGTCTCTACATTTGCCAGTGAGTCGGGGAAGAAAGCGGGAGAGTTCTTTACTCCGGCAGAAATTTCAACCTTGTTGGCTAAACTGACAAAGAGCAAACCTGGTGCACGTATCTGTGATCCGACTTGTGGTTCCGGCTCTCTGCTGATTAAGGCCGGCAAGGAGGTGGGTAACAATAACTTCTCTCTTTACGGTCAGGAAGTAAATGGCAGCACTTGGGCGCTGGCCATGATGAACATGTTTCTGCATGGTTTTGACAATGCGGTGATTCGCTGGGGAGATACGTTACGTAACCCTAAGCTGAAAGAGGATGATAAACTGATGAAATTTGACACGGTGATTGCTAATCCTCCATTTTCATTAGACAAATGGGGAGCTGAAGAGGCTGCTCATGATTCCTACAACCGTTTTTGGAGAGGTGTTCCGCCAAAGAGCAAGGGAGACTGGGCCTTTATTTCCCACATGATAGAAGCAGCTCAGGAAGGCAGCGGCAAGGTCGGTGTAGTAATTCCGCACGGCGTATTGTTCCGCGGAGCAAGCGAAGGCAAAATCCGCAAGCAAGTGATTGATGAGAATTTGTTGGAAGCAGTTATCGGTTTGCCGGCTAATCTGTTTTTCGGAACAGGTATTCCGGCAGCCATTGCCATTTTCAATAAAGGAAAGAAGACGGACAATGTATTGTTTATCGATGCCAGCAGAGAGTATGAAAACGGAAAGAATCAGAACAAGTTACGCCCGGAAGATATTAACCATATCGTTTCTGTTTATCAACAGTTCGCTGCAGGACAGCTTGAACCAGGTGTAGCAGAAGAGAAATATGCTTTTGTGGCCACTCCTGCCGATATTCAAGAAAATGACTATAACCTGAACATCCCCCGCTATGTAGACACTTTTGAGGAAGAAGCAGAAGTGGATATCCCGGCCGTACAGAAAGAAATTGAGACATTGGAGGCAGAATTGGCAGAAGTACAGGCTAAGATGAGAGATTATTTAAAGGAATTGGGATATTAAGAATATAAGCAATGAAGGACAATTACTCATTTAACACTAGACTTCGTTGTATCGTATGTGGCAGCGAAGACAATTTTGAATGTAACGAGGACAAATCATATATAAAATGTATGAATTGTGGAAAAGAATATTTTGGAGGATATGACGAATTAGTTGAATGTAATCAAGAACTGATTGAGGAAGCAAAAGAACTTGTGGTGGACGAAATAGGTAAAGATTTACAGAAAGATATAAAAAATCTATTCAAGAATGCATCTAAAGGTAATAAATTTATTAAATTCAATTAAATATGGAAATTTGGAGTTTAATCATATCGATATTGGCACTTCTATTCAGTGCTTTTACATATTTAATGCACGATAAAAAGCTAAAAGTCCAAGAACGTAAAATTAATGAATATCAATTACGGCTGTTTGAAAAAGAAGATATAGAAAATCAAAAAGCAGCCATTAGAGGTAATATCGTTAAAGGATTGAAAGGTAATAGAACACTTAAGGTTTTCAATAGTGGTCGTGCAACTGCTCGAAATATTAGAATAGACGGTTTAGATGTAAACGGATTATTCCATAGAGCAGATGAATTGTTCCCGTACGAGTTAATGAATCCACAGGATTATACAGAAATTTTTATTTGTCCTACATTAGGTTGCCCGCATACAATTAAGCTAAAGTATATTTGGGACGATGAGTCTGGAAAAAACAATGAATACGAACAAGTTTTAACTCTGTAGCAAAATATATAAATAACAAGATAGATCAATATAATAAAATAGTTGACTTAATTGGCAATGTTATTAAAGTAGCAAATCCCTTCAATAGCCAAGATGGAATTATGAAGCATACGCATTGCTCATGCTATTAAAGGCTACTACAAACGAAAATAATATTTACTACGAAGATGACAAATCTAAATAATATTCCGCAAGGCTATAAAATGACTCCGTTGGGAATTATTCCCGATGAGTGGAAAGTGAAAACTCTCGATTATTTTGGAGAAATCTATTCAGGAGGTACACCGAATACTGAAATTGGTGAGTATTGGAATGGAGATATTTCATGGTGTACTCCTTCTGATGTAACAAAGCTTACAACGAAATACATATGGAACACTGAAGTAAAGATAACTAAAAAAGGACTGAAAGAAAGTTCCGCCAAGCTGCTCCCTCCTCAAAGTGTTATCGTCTGTACTCGTGCTACCATTGGGTATTCTGCAATTAGTAAAACGGATATTTGTACTAATCAAGGATTCAAAAATATTGTTCCTAGTAAAGATGTCGTTTCAGAATGGCTTTATTATATTATTACTTATTCAAAGCCAAGATTGGCAAGATTAGGCTGTGGCAGTACATTCTTAGAAGTGTCAAAGAAAGATTTTTCAAAATTCAAGGTTGCCACTCCGTTAGTGGTAGAACAAAGGAGGATAGCTGAGATACTAAACACATGGGATAAAGCTATTGAAAAGCAAACTCTATTCATAGAGAAACTGGAATTGCGCAAAAAAGGATTGATGCAGCAATTACTCACAGAAAAAAAACGTTTGCCGGGGTTTAGTGGAGAGTGGAAGAAAGCAAAATTAAAAGATGCAACTATCTTTTTGAGCACAAATTCATTTTCCCGTGAACAACTTAATAGTGTAAAAGGAAATGTTCTCAATATTCATTATGGAGATGTATTAGTAAAATATTCATCGGTCCTAGATGCATCAAAAGAGAATATTCCATATATAAATGAACAAATTGAGTATAGTCCGAAAGATTATGTCAATAACGGAGATGTTATTATGGCGGATACAGCTGAAGATGAAATGGTAGGCCGTTGTTGTGAAGTTATTAATATTGATAACATAAAGGTCGTTTCTGGACTTCATACAATTTTGATTCATCCTATAATAAAATTTGCTCCTAAATATTTAGGATATTATTTAAATTCTGAGAGATACCATAAACAGATAATTTCAATAATGCAAGGTATAAAAGTATATTCTATAACTAAAGATGCTCTAAAGAATACAATTATTGATATTCCTAATATAGAAGAACAAGCTGCTATCGCAAATATCCTTTCCCTTTGTGATAATGAAATTCTCTTAGCCAAACAAAAGCTAAACGAATTTCACCAGCAGAAAAAAGGTTTGATGCAAGTATTATTAACAGGTAAAAAACGAGTAACACAATAATTATGACAAAGAAAAGACCTACTGTAGCGCTTATATACGATTTTGATGGGACACTATCCCCCGGAAACATGCAGGAGTTTGGTTTTATACAAGCCATAGGTAAAGATAAAGCTGAATTTTGGGCAAAGAATAAAAAGTTATCTGAAGATAATGATGCTAATGGTATCCTGACTTATATGTATCTGATGATACAGGCCGCAAAGAACAATGGAATCTCTTTGCGTAGAGAGTCGTTTAAAAGATTTGGAGAAAATGTAGAACTGTTTGATGGGGTTAAAGAATGGTTTGCATTAGTTAACGAGTATGGAAAAAGTATTGGATTGGATATCAAGCATTACATCAATTCTTCAGGGCTGAAAGAGATGATTGAGGGAACCCCTATTGCGAAAGAATTTGAGAACATCTATGCTTGTTCGTTTCTTTACGATGTGGACGGCATTGCTTATTGGCCGGCTGTAGCTATTGACTACACGGCTAAAACTCAGTTCCTGTTTAAAATTAACAAGGGTATTAAAGAAGTAAGTGATAACAAAAAGATTAATCAATATATACTGGAAAAAGAGCGCCCTATTCCCTTTAAACGTATGATTTATTTCGGAGACGGAGATACAGATATCCCTTGCATGAAGATGATTAAGGAACATGGGGGACATTCTATTGCGGTATATACTAATGGCAACAGTGCAAAGAAAGCAACTGCACTTCAACTTATAAAGGATAATCGTGTGAACTTTGTATGTCCGGCAGATTACCGTGCAGGGAAAGAAATCAATATGGTGGTTAAAAGAATCTTGGACAAGATAAAAGCAGATTATGAATTTCAACGTCTGTTGGACTGGCATCACAATAAAGCCCAAAAATAACCAAGTAAACAACATGTGTTATGGAACAATCTTCAAATTATTATTTGTATTTGGATGAGTGTGGAGATCAGAATCTGGCCAATTTTGATCCCTCATTTCCTATTTTTACATTGTGTGGTGTAATTGTTTCCGAGGAGAAACTGCACGAGCTTGAAAGACAGATTAATGATCTTAAGCAAAGAATCTGGAATAGCACTCATATTATTTTGCATTCAAGGGACATCAGGAAGTGTCAAAATGGATTTGAAAAGCTATTCGACCTTTCCGTAAAAGAAGATTTTTATGTATCTGTTAATCAAATTCTTGGTCAGGACATGTATGTCATTATCTGTTGTGGTATTTTGAAAGAGCCTTATATCAGACAGTATGGAAAAATGAATGATGTTTATGGTTTGTCTCTATCGTTCATAATGGAGCGAACAATTTTTTATTTAGATGATTTGAAGGATAATAATATCTTTTTGACTACAATTATTGAGCGAAGAGGAAAGAAGGAAGATAAAGCTTTATTCGATTATTATAACAGAATACTTGATACAGGGACTTATTGGGTGAAATCAGAAAGGATAAAGAAGTATTTCAAACGATTTGAAATGAAATGGAAAAAAGAAAATATCGTAGGTCTTCAGATTGCTGACCTTATAGCTTATCCAATGACAAGACATATATTGAACAATGAAGGGGTAAATTATGCGTATGATGTGATAAAAGGCAATATCTATCAGAAGGATGGTAAGCTCTATGGATTAAAAGTCTTTCCTTTAAAATAAAAAAGAGTTATCCGTACGAATAACCCTTTTCCGACCGGGGACACCCCAATCCCAATCTGAATATGTCAGATTTCATTGCAAAGATAGTAATTTGTTAGGAAAAGAAAAAGAACAAAGTGATAATAAGAAAATAATTAACATTTTTATTCAGGGAGATGAATTCCTTTGGAGTTATAGTTTAAAAGTGAATCATGTATATGCAAGGAATATCATTCAAAGAAGACCATATCAGCCAAATACCCGCTTTGCAGCTATTACAGAAGTTAGGATATACATATTTAACTCCTGACGAAGCATTGGCCATGCGCGGCGGGAAGACATCGAATGTACTGCTGGAAGATGTGCTTCGCAGTCAGTTACGTCGCATCAATTCCATTCGGGTGAACCGCAACAAGGAGGAACTGTTTTCAGAACAAAATATAGAAAACGGTGTATTGGCTATGCGCAAGATTCCGATGGAAGGTGGGTACTTGAGTGGAAATGAAGCCGTTTACAATCTATTGACATTGGGTAAGGCATTTGAACAGAGTATTGATGGTGACAAAAAAAGCTATACCATGCGCTTTATCGACTGGGAGCGACCGGAAAGAAATGTGTTTCATGTGACGGAAGAGTTTGCAGTAACACGCACCGGAATGGCCGATACGTACCGTCCAGATATAGTTTTGTTTGTTAACGGTATTCCACTGGTAGTAATAGAGTGTAAGCGTCCGGGTATCAAAGGGGCACTTGACCAGGCTATATCCCAGCATCTTCGTAATCAGAAGGATGACGGTATTCGCGGCCTTTACCTGTATAGTGCTTTGCTGCTCAGCATAGGAAACAGTTATGGAGCGTATGCCACTACCGGAACACCGGCCAAATTCTGGACCAAGTGGAAGGAGATGTTCGTTACAGAAAAAGAAGAGGCAGAATATATACAGCAGTTGGACTGTCTGGTCAATATGCCGCTGGATGGAAGACAGAAAGCCCATCTGTTCAGTGACCGTTTCCGTTATGTGCGGGCGTATTTCGATGCCATGGAACAGGAAAATGTGTTGCCTACCGAGCAAGATCGGTATCTGTTCGGACTTTGCCGTCCGGAAAGACTGCTTGACCTGATTCATAATTTTACAATTTACGACGGAGGAATCAAGAAACTGGCTCGCTATCAGCAATATTTTACAGTCAAAGAAATTACAGAAAGGGTAAAAACGTTGGAAAACGGCAAACGTCGTGGAGGTGTGGTATGGCATACGCAAGGCAGTG
>CALVJD010000079.1 GCA_944332005.1 uncultured Bacilli bacterium | reverse complement strand
AAGCTGATTTCAAGTGAAGCGTCATTAGGTACATTAGATAAGGTAAACTTACCGTCAAAGTCAGTAATTGTACCGTTGGTAGTTCCTTTTACTACTACACTCGCACCAATTACAGATTCCCCACTTTTGTCGAGTACAGTTCCCGACACTGTCTTGCCTTGTGCATACGCGCCAATCGCGATGATAGACAACAAGGCCAAGAAGAACAAACGTTGCAGGCTGGAAGCGCAACGCATCAGACTAGAACAATTTCTGTCTTTCATACTTCTAATTTGGTTAAGTTAAACAAAAGTTAGTTCTAGTCTTAATTCAATTGCTTGATTATTAAATACTAAAGATTATTACCATGTAATTATGAAGAATAAGTTTAAAGTAGTTCATCAAAAATTCTTCTCATCGCAATATCGGCATGAGAACGCATAACTCTAATATAATTGCCTATAGGACGGTTACTTTTCATACTATGCCCAATACAATATTCAATTGTTTCTATTTGTATTCCGATATTATATCCATGCTGGGCGAAGGATTTTCTAGCAGAATAATAGGAAATGGAAGAAGTAATTCCTGCTTCACGAGCTATACGGCTAAGGTAACGATAAATTAAACTATAGACCTTATTGTAACTTTCATAAGGGCCAAACTTTAAGAAACCTTTATCAGTTCTATATTTTGAAATAATTTGTTGTGCCTCAGGCTGAATAGAAAAAACAATTTCATTTTCTCCATGTTTTGTTCGATAAGTTTTATGCCTTATGTAGGATAATATCAGATTATTTTCCTCAAAATGATAATCTAATAAATCTTTTAGATTAATTCCTCCTAGATAATATGTCAGCATAAATAAATCTCGTACGATTAATAGATTCTGTTCTTTTAATGAGACATCTCGCAATGATTTTAATTCTTCAACTGTCAAATCAAGATTCCTAATACGAGAAGAAGGCAATATACATGCAGCAAATGGGTGGACTTTATAATGAATATAGTCCATTTTAATAGCATAATTAAGAATAACTTTTATCAGAGTAAGATAAATACGGACGGTAGTACTGGACAGTTCCTTTTTTTCTAGAAATTTCTGATATTGATGAATATGAGATGGTCTGATTTGTTCAAGCGGTATATCATGCTCTTTTTTTAAAAATCGATTAAAATGTGAAATTGCCGTTTTATATAGTTTATATGATTTTATTCTGCTTTCTGATTGTAAAGTTGATAAGAATTCTTTAGCTATAACATCAAATGTCAAATACTTTTTACGTTCTTCCTCTTGAATAGAATGAATAAGTTGTGTGCATGTAAGTTGATTAGCATGCTTTATGGAAGAAAGTATAAGTATATATTCATTTATTGTCCGTTGTAGGCAAAGATTTATTTGTGCTGCATTTTCATGGCGGACGACTCGTCCTTTCTTAAGCTGTGAAATAGAGTCTAAGATAAAAGGAGTTGCGATGTAACGAGTTTGCGCTTGGTGAGCAACAGCAATACGTATTCTGTGCTTTCCATTCGCTAATCTTTTTGTGGGTACAATGACGATAGAAAACGTAGTCATAATGATAAGATTTAAATGGATGAAAATTTACATAAAGAAAAAGATTCTTATTGATAGTTTATTTTGTTCTAATCATTTTTTCAGAACTACTTTGCAAAAACTCTGTTTCACAGTGTGGGATTTGTATTTCACACTGTGAAATATGTATCCCACACCGTGGTTTTTATATCCCACAGTGTGAAACAGAGAATTTGTGCCTAAATTTAAAGGAATACATCAAAGGGAAAAGAAGAATTATATACAGGATTTGTATGTTTGAATGTTAATGAAATAACTTAAAGTCTCTAATCTGTTAACAAATCTGCGATATGTATGATAAGATTGTTTGATGAGTATAACATAAAGAAGATTTTTATGTCAAAGCAGGCTTAAAAAACTCTTGAAAGGTATTTGTACAAATTTTTCCATGTATCTACACAATTTTACATTGTTTGAAACCTTGTGCAATCGTACTTTTACAACGCATTTGAAACAGCAGATGCGAAATATAGAGATATAATGAAACTAACTTTTGTTTAACTTAACCAAATTAGAGGTATGAAAGACAGAAATTGTTCTAGTCTGATGCGTTGCGCTTCCAGCCTGCAACGTTTGTTCTTCTTGGCCTTGTTGTCTGTTATCGCGATTGGCGCGTATGCACAAGGCAAGACAGTGTCGGGAACTGTGCTCGACAAAAGTGGGGAATCTGTAATTGGTGCGAGCGTAGTAGTAAAAGGAACTACCAACGGTACCATTACTGACTTTGACGGTAAGTTTACCTTATCTAATGTACCTAATGATGCTTCGCTTGAAATCAGCTTCGTGGGTTACAAGACTCAAGTGATTCCGGTACAAGGAAAAACTACATTCAATGTGACGATGGTGGAAGACACTGAAGTACTCGATGAAGTTGTTGTGGTAGGTTACGGTGTGCAGAAAAAATCAGACGTTACTGGTGCGATGGCACGTGTAACGAGTAAAGTGATTGAAGACAGACCTGTACAGAATGCTTTGCAGGCTATGCAAGGTAAGGTAACAGGTGTGGATATTACTTCAAATAACCGTCCTGGAGAGTTAGGTGAGGTTCGTATTCGTGGTAATCGTTCTATTACAGCTAATAATGATCCGCTTTATGTAATTGATGGTATACCAATGACTGCAGGCTCTATTTCTGATATCAATCCATCTGATATTGAGTCTATGGAAATTCTGAAAGATGCTTCTGCTACTGCTATTTATGGTTCTCGTGGTGCGAATGGTGTGATTTTGGTAACTACTAAAAAAGGAAAAGCAGGAAAAACTACTATTAGCTATGATGGTTCAGTGGCCTTTAGTCGCTTGAATTCAACTACTGATTATATGGATGCAGGTCAACTGCTGGATTATAATCGGCAGTCTGCAATTAATGGTGGAACTTATAATGGTGCTTATGGCACAGCACCGGATCCAAATAGAGACCGTGCTTTATGGCTGGGAACTCAGTCTTATATGGATGGAAGAGTGGCACAAGCTTATCAGTTGAATGCTGATGGAACTCCTGTTTTGCGCCAATCTACGGCAGAAGAAAGAGCTATGGGCTATGCCGATATGGTACCTGTGTATGATGCTTCTAAGCTTCCGACTACAGATTGGGGAAAACTTGCGACTCGTACAGGGGTAACTCATACTCATCAGATTTCTTTATCTGCAGGTACAGAAACTGCTAAACTTTATTTCTCATTAGGTTATTTAGGTCAGGAATCACCAATGAGAGACCAGGATTATAAGCGTTATACAGCTAATTTGAATGGAGAAATCACTCCTGTGAAATGGTTGAAAGTTGGAATGAGTCTGAATGCAAATACGTCTATTAAGAATTATGGTATTGTAAGTAACTTTTCAAATACCGTAGCTAAGGACTCATACGGGTTGGCAATGAACCTGATGCCATGGACACCGGCATATAATGAGGATGGAACAGTTCTTATTACAAGTGAGGGAGATGCGGAACATAATATTGTACGTAATATTAATTCGGCTCAGAATGAATATCGCTATTATGGAGTGAATATGTCTTCTTATGCAGAAATTACAATCTTGCCTTGGTTGAAATGGAGAACAAACTTAGGTGCCCAGTACAGAAACTCACGTGAAGGAAGCTTTTACGGAGAAGATTTTTCTAATCCTTATGGATTTGATTCTACAGCTCCTGGAGCTGCGTACAATAATCAGAGTCAGAATTTGTCATGGGCTTTGGAGAACTTGGTGTATATCAATAAGAATTTTAAAGATATACATTCTTTGAATGTCACTTTGTTGCAATCTGCAGAACGAAGTAGATCTGAAGGATTGTATGTTAGAGCTTATGAAGTGGTTTATCCAACTTCTTTGTGGTATAACATCGGCCAGTCAAACAACTCCAAATATGGTCCGGGTTCAAGTTATTCTACTTGGTCACGTGCTTCTTACATGGCAAGAATTAACTATGGCCTGATGGATAAATATTTGTTGACCTTGACAGGACGTTACGATGGAGCTTCTATGCTGGCAAGTGGAAGTAAATGGGATTTCTTCCCGTCGGCAGCTTTGGCTTGGCGCATGGAACAGGAAGAATTTATTAAGAAAGTGAATTGGATTAATCAGTTAAAACTGCGTGTGGGTTATGGTGTAACGGGTAACTCTGCTGTGACTCCTTACCAGACAGGTGGATCTGTAACCTCCGTATATGCCAATATACCATTTGGTGTAGGGAATATTTCTCAGAATACAACAGGAACAAAGACTAATGTAATGCCTAATTATGATTTGGGATGGGAAAAAACGGCTTCATTAAATGTGGGATTGGATTTTGCAGTGTTGAATAATCGTATTTCTGGTAGCTTGGAATACTATATTGCAAAGACTTCTGATTTGTTGATGAATAAAACGATTCCTGTAATTACAGGATATGGTCAGGTCCTGAGTAATGTCGGAAAAACAGAGAACCGTGGGTTTGAAGTTTCTTTGTCTACAATTAACGTAAAAACAAAGGATTTTACTTGGCAAACAGACTGGACATTCTCATTGAATAAAGAAAAGATTACAGAATTGGCAAATGATGTAGATTTTGACTCTAATGGCCCTTGGAAAGTAGGTGAACCTATTAATGTGTTCTGGGATTATCAATATGATCGTATGTGGCAGGACACTCCGGAAGATAACCGCTTGATGGAGTTGTATTCTAAAATTGGTAAGCTGACATTCCTGGCAGGTCAATACAAGATTGTGGATCAGCCTTTGGTGGAAGTGCCGAAAGGAACAGAGAATTCCAAGACGGTAACGCTGGATTCTGGAGAAGAGGTGACTTATTTGGACAATGGATTTGGTACATTTAATGATGATGACAAAGTGTTCTATAACAAATCTCCCAAATGGACAGGTGGTTTAAATAACTCATTTACTTATAAGAACTGGAATCTGAGTTTCTTTACTTATTTCCGTTTTGGAAACTCTTATTACGGTCTGACTCAGACAATTGGTCGTCGTATAGAGAATGACACATGGTCTCCTAATAATGTGGATGCTAAATTTGCTCAACCTACTACTGCAACTCGAACTACGACTTATGATTACGTACGTAATTATACAAAAGGGAACATGGTATTGGTAAAGAATATCGCTCTTTCTTATACATTGCCTCAAAAGTTCTTGAAGAAGGTTGGTGCAAGTAGTGCTTCGGTTTATGCGCAGGTCCTGAATCCGTTCTTGTGGGGTGGAGAACTTGTGAAGGCTGGAATTAATCCGGATGATATTACCGGTTGGGATGCAGGAAACCATATTGGTGGTCAGACTAATAATACATGTATTACAAGAAGTTATGTGTTGGGATTGAGATTTAGCTTCTAATAATTGTTTGTTTAATTTATAACGTTATGAAAAAGATAAAAAACTATATATATATAGGTGTGGCAGCCACTGCGTTAGCTTCCTGTACAGACAGTTTTCTGGAAGAAAAAATGGTTGCGACCATTACTCAGGATTATTTGAACACAGAGCAAGGTTTGGATCAGTTAATCGTAAGTACCTATAATGCAGAACGTGTTAGCTGGGGCTATAGTGAGGGTATTTATATGTTCGAGACAGGGCATGACTGTGCTCGCACAAGTGGAAATAATGACTTGAATAAGTTTTCTACCTCTAAATGGAGTGCTACTGGGGAAATTGGTACTCAAACGAATTATTATATGGGTTTCCAATCCAAGCAACAAGATGGATTTTTAATTAATAACTATCCTATTATTGATAATTGCAATAAGGCGATTGAGGCAATTCGTTCAGAAAAAGCAACAGGAAAATATGCGAGTGATCCTGAATATGCCGCCCAACGTTTGTCAGAAGCTCTTTTTAATCGTGCATATTGTTATTATGGTATGAATACGGTTTTGGGGGATGTATATTTTTCTACCCAGAGTCGTACATCCTTACCGGCAAATTATAACTATCAGCGTACTCCTGCAGAGGTAATGTTTAAAGAGTTGATAGGAGATTTGCGTTATGCTTTTGAGCATTTACCGGAATCTTATGGAGATGCGGAGTATGGTCGTGCTACAAAATATGCGGCTGCTCATTTGTTGGCTAAAATGTATTTGAATCGTGTACAGGGACAAGAGTATGGAACTGAGGCTTATGGTCGTAAGTCGGATGGCACTATAGATAATTCAAATCCTCAGTCTTATTTGGGAATGTTATATAAAGGAAAAGGTACAAATGATTTGGATTCTTGTATCTATTATGCTACACAAGTGATTAATGCCCATCCTTTAGCAAGCAATTATGATGATTTGTTCCGTCATGAATTAGGAGACTTCTCAAATGAGAAAACATCAGAGAATGTTCTGAATGCGATATTCTCTGAAAGTGGAGATGATTATCGATATGGAGTTCGTATTGTAATGTCTTTTGTTGGGAATGTAGTAGATGAAAAGTATGGTATCCCTGATTATTGTTGGGAATACCCTACTAAACCTGCATTCTATTTCCATAATAATGATTTTGGCTTAGATGTATTTACAGATAAAGTAAATGATTCTCGTTATCAGAAATCATTTTGGTTAGAGTTTAAAACCGCACTTAATACAAGTGGGGCTTCTACTCCGAGTGCTAATGCTGATTATTATGCATATAATAGCGCAGAGAATAAGACTTATGTATGGACTGAGGCTCAGGCAAATACATTTAATAATAAATATAAAGCAGATTATACGCGTGAATCTTGGGGAGGGCGTTCTGCTGTAGCTGGAGAACATAAGATGGGTACAGGTGACCTTGCTTATGCTATTCTTGAGAATACAAAAGAGACTGCTATTAATGTAGAAGATGCTGATGCTCAGCCTTACGTGCTTTATGCTCGTTGGATGAAAGATGGCAACAAATACTATTATCGTCCGGAAATCGTGAAGAATGGTGATAATTATACATTTAAGAATACAGCCAGTTTCTATGGCCTGGAAAAGAGTTCCAATACAGGGGTACCTACTTCTAAGAAGTATCATGACCCGAACCGTTCAGGAAAGAATTCATTTTATGGTGGGCGAGATGTACCTGTAATGCGTTCTGCTGAGATGTATTTGGTAAGAGCTGAAGCATACGGACGTCAAGGAAAATATAATGAAGCTATTGACGATATTAATGCGTTGAGACAGCGTGCTGCATTTAAAGCTGGAGAAAATCGTGCTGAGGTAATTGCCCGTTTTGCAGATTTGTATGCAGGAAATCATGTCTTGTCATCAACAGAGTCACATTATCCTTATACTGTTGCAGCTGATTGTTATGATAAGATAAAAGTTGATGCAAGTTATTGGGATGGTACATCAGCACATTCATTGGCTGAAAATTATTGTCCGTCTGCCAATACAAACGAAAAGCGTTTCTTGGAGTTTATTTATAATGAATATGCTCGTGAATTTAACCAAGAAATGATTTATTATGGGGTTATACACCATGCAGGTGTGCAGGCTGCGCGTATTCAATGGCATAACCAGCTGGCGGCAAATATGCAGAATGCTACTTATCAGACAGGCACGTGGGAAACTTCGGATAATTTGTTGGGAACAGATGGGCAAAATGGTCAGCCTAAAGGTGGTTTCCAGAATTATATGACTTTGAAACCGTTCCCACAGTCATTCTTGGATATGCTGACAGATGATAATAATGTATTATTAGATAATGCGGGTAAAAAGGCTTATCAAAATTATGGTTATTAGACTAATAAATAACTGAAGTGAGTGAAAAGTCCGGTGTTATGCCGGACTTTTCTTGTTTATGTATCAATAATTCCAGTTATAATCTTTATTTTTCCATGTATTCTTACAAGAGATAATGTATTTTTACACAAAATATTTAGATAGTATGAGACTGAGATTTTTATGGATAAGTTTATGTCTGCTGATGGTTATAAGCAGCATTCATGCCGCAGGACGTGAAAAATATAATTTCAACAGTGGCTGGAAGCTAAAAGTCGGTGATATAGCTCAGGCAGAGAGTGTGAGTTATTTGGATACGGAATGGAAGTCGGTTACACTTCCTCATGCATTTAATGAGGATGAGGCTTTCAAACTGAATATCAAGGATCTTACTGATACAATTGTGTGGTATCGGAAACATTTTCGTTTACCTGCTGACGCTAAAGGACGAAAGGTGTTCATCGAATTTGAAGGAGCACGACAAGGAATTGATCTGTATGTGAACGGTCACCTGGTCGGTCAGCATGAAAATGGAGTGATGGCTTTTGGTTTCGACCTTACTGCATTTGTAAAGCCGGGTAAGGAAAATGTTATAGCTGCACGTATTGACAACAATTGGGACTATGCAGAGAAGGCTACTGGCGTGAAGTATCAGTGGAGTAACCGTAATTTTAATGCAAATTACGGAGGTTTACCCAAGAATGTGTGGTTACATGTGACGGATAAATTATACCAGACCTTACCTTTATATAGTAACCTGCAAACGACAGGTGTCTATATTTATGCGGAAGATATTCAAGTGCGTGCTCGTAAAGCTCGAATTCATGCCGAATCGGAAGTGAAAAATGAAACAAAGAAAAGCCAGACGGTAGGTTATTTGGTGGAACTTTTTGACCGTGACGGGAAGCTTGTAAAGGCGTTCCGTGGCGCGGAGAAAAGAATTAATCCAGGAGAAAAAATAGTGCTTTCAGCTGAAAGTGAAGTGGAAGGCTTGCATTTCTGGAGCTGGGGCTATGGCTATCTGTATACGGTAAAGACTGCTTTGTGCATAGAGGGAAAGAAAACGGATGAAGTAATTACGCGTACAGGTTTTCGCAAGACACGATTTGCTGATGGAAAAGTATGGTTAAACGACCGGGTGATTCAGTTGAAGGGATTTGCCCAGCGAACAAGTAATGAATGGCCTGCTGTGGGAATGTCGGTGCCTGCCTGGTTGAGTGATTATAGCAATGGACTTATGGTGAAAGCCAATGCTAATCTGGTACGTTGGATGCATGTAACTCCCTGGAAGCAGGATGTAGAGTCATGCGACCGTGTCGGTTTAATTCAGGCCATGCCGGCAGGAGATGCAGAAAAAGATTGCAAAGGACGTCAGTGGGAGCAGCGTAAACTGGTAATGAGGGATGCAATTATCTATAACCGCAACAATCCGAGTATCCTTTTTTATGAATGTGGCAATGAATCAATCAGCCGTGAACACATGCTGGAGATGAAGAAGATACGTGATGAGTTTGATTATCATGGTGGGCGTGCAATCGGTTCTCGTGAGATGCTGGATATTCGTGATGCCGAGTATGGGGGAGAGATGTTGTATATTAACAAAAGTGCGCATCATCCTATGTGGGCCATGGAGTATTGCCGTGATGAAGGCTTGCGCAAGTATTGGGATAATTACTCTTATCCATATCATAAGGATGGAGAAGGAAACAGTGCTTATCATTCTGCAGCTACCGGAAAAACGAAAAAACAGGCAGATGCCAGTGTATACAATCGTAATCAGGACTCTTTCACCATTGAGAATGTGATTCGTTGGTTTGATTACTGGCGTGAACGTCCGGGGACAGGGAAAAGGGTAAGTTCAGGCGGCGCTAAGATTATTTTTTCAGATACAAATACTCATTTCCGTGGAGTAGAAAATTATAGGCGTAGTGGAGATACAGACCCTATGCGTATTCCGAAAGATTCTTATTTCGCTCATCAGGTGATGTGGGATGGATGGGTAGATACGGAAAATCCTCGTTTGCATATCGTAGGACACTGGAATTATGAACCGGGAGTGGTCAAGCCTGTGTATGTAGTTTCTAATACAGATAGTGTGGCGTTATTTTTAAACGGAAAAACAATGGGGCAGGCTCAGCGTGACTATCATTTCTTGTTTACTTTTGATAAAATCGCATTCACTCCTGGGGTATTGGAAGCAGTGGGATATAATGACGGAAAAGAAGTTGCGCGCATGCAGTTAAGAACCGCAGGTAAACCTGCTAAATTGAAATTATCTGCCATTCAGCATCCGAAAGGATGGAAAGCCGATGGAGCCGATTTGGTGTTGTTGCAGGTGGAGGTCGCTGATGCGGAAGGGAATCGTTGTCCGCTGGCGAACGATTTGATTCATTTTACTGTAGAAGGTCCGGCTGAATGGCGAGGAGGTATAGCGCAAGGCCCGGATAATTATATCTTGTCGGAAAAACTTCCCGTGGAATGTGGGGTGAACCGTGCGTTATTGCGCTCGTCTGTTACAGCAGGGAAGGTGGTTGTACGAGCTGAAGCAGAAGGATTGGCTTCCGCTTCATTGGAACTGGTTTCTTCTCCTGTAGAAGTACAAAATGGACTGAGTACATACATTCCTGGAGACAATCTGGAAGGAAGTTTAGATCGTGGAGAAACCCCTTTATCTCCTTCTTATATAGATCGTGCGGTAGATGTGGCTGTACTTTCTGCAGAGGCCGGAATAAATACGGAGGAAGCTTGTAAGAGTTTTGATGACAATGAATTGAGTGAATGGAAAAATGATGGAAAAGCTTCCACTGCATGGATTAAGTATCATCTTGAGAGGGTAGCGCGTGTGGATGAGATATGTATGAAACTTACAGGATGGCGTATGCGCAGTTATCCACTGGAAATTTATGCGGGCGATGAACTGATTTGGAGTGGAAAAACTGACAAAAGTCTGGGTTACGTTCATCTGAAAGTGAAACCGGTTCCTGCTTCTGAAATAACTATTCGGTTGAAGGGTTCAAGTAAAGAGGATGATGCCTTTGGACAGATTGTGGAAGTGGCAGCTCCAGTAGCCAATGAATTGGATTTGTTCAAGGCGAAAGATGGAGATAAAACCAATCATGAACTTCGTATTGTAGAAGTTGAATTTAAGGAAAACTTGAACAGATAGCAGGCTGTGGAAAAATATAAGCGGGGAAAAGCAGGTATGAAGTGCCTGCTTTTCCCCGCTGTTGTCTTGAGGGTTATTTTACTTCGATTTGTATCTTTCCTGATTTCAGGCCTTTTGCAGTGACTTGTAACTCAAGGGTACCTGCTTCTTTTCCTGATTGCACAATTGCAGTCAGCATGCCGTTGAAGGCGTGCATCTGAGGCAGATGGAACAAATCCAGACAAGTTGGGTCTCCGTTAGCTGAGGCCTTGTAGCTTCCGGCTCCTTTTACTTTAAATTTCACCAAGCGCATGTCTGTGGGGCAGAGATTTCCGTCTTTGTCCACAACACGTACGGTTACGTATGCCAAATCTTTTCCATCGGCTGTGAGCGACTGGCGTGAAGAAACCAATTCAATATGATGTGGTTTTCCAGCCGTGCGGATGATTTTTTCAGCTTTGGCTGTGCCATGCTCATCGTATGCTACGACTTTTACTTCTCCCGGTTCGTAAATGGCGTTGTGCCACATCAGGCG
>CALVJD010000078.1 GCA_944332005.1 uncultured Bacilli bacterium | reverse complement strand
CTCTATCTGATTTTATTAATACTCCATTTGTTTTATTTGCCCAATCATACATTTGTTTATCTATTTGTGCTATTATTTGTGGCTTTTCTCCTGCATCAATTCTTTGCATTGTTTCTTCATAATTATCCACCATTATTATTCCAACACAAGACTTTGAGTCTCTATATTCTTTTTGTAATTTTATATTTTCTGTATCATCTATGAAATATAAAATTACCATGTATTCTTTTTTATTTTTTCTGTCTCTATTTTTAAAATTCACATATCTTCCCATTATTTTATACATATTATTTCCGATTTTTAGCTCTGTTAAAATGTCACTATTTTCAGTTCCACCGCTTTCTATTTCATCTTTTATATCTACTATTAAATCGTTTAAATATGTATTTATATCTATATTTGCAAATTCCGTTGTAAATTTAGTACTTCTCCATATTATATTTCCATCTGTTTCTAATATAATTAGTGGAAAAGGCGAATTTATTAAACTTGTCTTTGCTGCTGTGTCTACTGTTAATGTCAAATCTTGCAAAGTTTCTGATATTTCACTTTTTCTTTTTTTATTTGCATAATAAGTATATCCTACAATAATAGCATATATTAAAACAGCCATAGGAAACATTCTAAAATTTTCTACGCTAATTATTATTAATAAAATTAATATTATTACTAAATATATTTTTGTTCTTGATACAAGCGAATCAAAAACTTTTCTATTACTATTTTGCATACGAAATCTCCTTACAATAATTCTATTTTATTTTACTAGCAAATAGTGTTTTTGTCAAGTTGGTCATTAGTAGCAAAAATAGGATATAAATGATATATCCTATACGTTTTTTAATTATTTACAATTGTATAACCTGTTAAATCTGGTTTATCCATTTCTTCATCTGATAAGTCTTCAAAACTCCAATTGCTATATTCTGTTATACTCTCACATTCTTTGCCGTCTATCTTTACATTTTTTTGTACTTCTTTTAAAAGTACGCCACTTTCTTTATCAATATAACTAACACCATTATTATCATGCATTTCATAACATTCTTTACCATCTAAATTACCATTTACAATAAATGATGTCATTGAATAATATATAATATTTGCTTCATCTCTAAAATAAGGTAATTCATTTCCTAGCATAAATTCTGATGATGTTATATTTGCTTGTTTATCCTTTTCATCTAAAAATATATTTTCTTTTGTTCTTTCATCAAACCATACAGTTACATCACTTTCACCATTGTTATATCTCATTTTACTTTTTCCATCTTTATAATAATGATTAATAATTACCTTGTCATCATTAACTGTATTATACATAACTGTTGTATATGTATAATTTGTAGAATTTTTAATGCTTTTTTGTTTTTCCATTATGTCCTTCATAATTGTATAATTCCTTACAAAATTAACTATAAATAATACTCCTATTATTGCAATTACAATCACTAAAATTTCTAATATTTTAACTACTATACTCTTCTTTTTTGTTTTCTTCTTCTCCATAAAATATCTCCTTTTCTTTTGAATAATGTTTTATCATTTTTAATATAACACACTGCTTTTTTTATTACAAGTATTTTATTAATATTCTGGCTTTATTTGTTCCGGTACTCCTTTTTCTTCATTATATTCATATGGATATTCATTATTTGTAACTAGCATTCCTAATAAAATAACTAATATAACAGCATACACAATTTTATAAGAAACTACCTTTGTATTTCTTATAAAATATAAAATTATAAAACTAATAAATAGAGCAATAACAAAATATATTATAATATTATTATATATTCCATAATTTTCTGTTTTCCTTACTATTTCTGGTATTATTTCCAGTATTATTCTACTAACTATTGCTAATAAGAAAAATATAAGCATAATAATGTTTACTCTTTTATTTATACATTCTAAATTTTTTATTTCCTTTTTCTTTAAAACAAATTTCAGAATTATTCCTAAAAGAGTTATTCCGAACAGCTATACAATTACTAATATATGTAATTTTCATAATTAACCCTAATTCTGGATATGCATCCCATGCAGCTTGGACTCCATAAACATTGTTAGCTAAAATAAACAAATTTGATAACAGCATTATACTAAAAAAAATCCCCTTTTTACTAAACATATTTCTTTCTCCTTTGAATAATCTACATTAAATATATCAAATTATATTTTATTTGTCTATTTTTTTACACAAAAATAGATAGAAAACCTAAATTTTCTATCTATTTCTATTCTTATGCTGTTTTTTGTCTCCGTCCCAAAAAACAGTTATGCTTTTACATCTGATGTTTCTTCTAATTCTTTTTCTGTGTTTATATGAATGTTTTGGTATTTTTTCATTCCTGTTCCTGCTGGGATTAGTTTACCAATGATAACATTTTCTTTTAATCCTACTAAATCGTCTACTTTTCCTTTTACTGCTGCTTCTGTTAATACTCTTGTTGTTTCTTGGAATGATGCTGCTGATAAGAAACTATCTGTTGCAAGTGATGCTTTTGTTATTCCAAGTAATACTCTCTTTCCTGTTGCTGGACGTTTTCCTTGTGCTACTGCTTCTTTATTCTTATCTGCGAATTCATACATGTCTATTAATTCTCCTGGGAACATATCTGTATCGGCATTATCTTCTACTCTAACTTTCTTAAGTGTTTGTCTTGCAATTACTTCAATATGTTTATCATTTATATCAACACCTTGGTTTCTATATACTTTTTGTACTTCTGAGATTAAGTATTCATATACTCCTTCTGGTCCTCTTATTTCAAGTATTTCTGATGGGTTTATTGAACCTTCAATAAATGCATCTCCTGGTTCTACCATATCTCCGTCTTTTACTTTCATTTTAGATCCGAATGGTATTGTATAAGATTTAGATGTGTCTTT
>CALVJD010000077.1 GCA_944332005.1 uncultured Bacilli bacterium | reverse complement strand
AACCTATTTTTTATCTTTTGTATCCGAGTTCATTGATCGAGGAAAGAATGATGGCCGATCTATTAAGTGAAGACGCGATTAAAACCAAAGTCAAAAAACCAACCTCGAAGAAATAAAGACCTTGACTTTTTGAAAAAAATTGCTATTATATATAGTGATCAAAGGGAGGTAATATTATGGGCGAAAAATTTTTGATCATTAATGCCGGTAGTTCATCATTGAAATTTTCTTTATATGATATGCCAGAAACAAAAGAAATAGTTAATGGATATATTGAAAAAATAGGAAATGACGATAGTTTTTATACCTTAAAGTATGATGGTAAGAAATTAGAAAAAAAGAGAATAATTATGACTCATACTGATGCCGTTCAAATAATGTTAATGGAATTATTAAAAAATAATTTTATTAATGATATAACTGATATAAAAGGTATCGGTCATCGTGTTTTGCATGGTGGGGAATTTTATTCAGAATCAGTTTTAATAGATAAAGATGTTCTAGATAATATAAAAGCTTTAATAAAATTGGGACCATTACATCATCCTGGTGAAATTGCTGGTATAGAGAGCATGCAAAATGTAATGCCGAATGTTCCGCAAGTAGCTGTTTTTGATACTGCGTTTCACCAAACTATGCCAAAGGAAAGTTATATGTACGCTGTACCATATGAATGGTATACGGAAAATGGAGTAAGGAAGTATGGATTTCATGGTACAAGTCATAAATATATCACTGAAACAATGAAAAAACAACTAGGAAAGGAAAATGTTAATCTAATTATTTGCCATATTGGTAGTGGAGCAAGTATGTGTTGTGTTAAAAATGGTAAATGTTACAATACAACCATGGGATTAACACCATTAGATGGTTTAGTTATGGGAACTAGATGCGGTACAATTGACAGTTCAATAATTGAATATATTTGTAAAGAAAGAAATTTATCTATTGAAGAGGTAAATACAATATTAAATAAAAAAAGTGGTTTATTGGGAATAGCTGGAAAGAATGATTTTAGAGATTTAGAACAATTAGCGAATAGTGGTGATGAGAGAGCAAAATTAGCTATAAAAATGCTACAAAATTCTATTACAAAATTTATAGCTCAATATTATGTGGAATTAGAAGGAAACGTTGATGCAATAGTATTTACAGCTGGTATCGGTGAGAATAGTATATCATTAAGAGCTAATATAGTTAATGCTATTTCAAACGCATTAGACATAAAGTTGAATAAAGAGGCTAATAGTAATATTGCACGATTTAAAGAAAATCAAAATGGTCTTATTTCAACTAATGATTCAAAAATTAAAGTATTTGTTGTTCCAACAAATGAAGAATATATGATTTTGAAAGATACATATGAAATTAGCCAAAAAATAAAAAACAATGAATTTGTCAAAACATTAAAAAAAGGTAATTAATAAAGTAATAATATGGATAATATAATATTGTCAGAAAAAGATGCGCTAGAATATGTATATGATACTCTTAGTGATGTCAAATATAATGGTAAAGAAGTACTTAATGCAAAATATCATCATAATACCAATTACAAAGATGCTTTATCAATTTGTAAATATGGAATTTTAACATTAGAAGATTTAAATTATCATGGAATTAGAAACGATTCAGATGAATTTTTAAGAATAATGAATGATACTGAATCGCATGTAAATGGTAAAAGCTCTGTATCTCTATCTGTTGTTGGGTTAAAAGATTTGTATCTAAATGAGGATGAATATAATCCTTTTTCGCCTAATTTAGTTGATTTTCTTATAACAAGTGACATAAGAGCCTCGCGTTCTTCTATACATTATGGTAATGAATTTTTAAGTTTTCAAAGTATTAAAAAAGAAGAATTAAGATCAATTGACATCAGATTATTGAAATTAATACAACTAAGAAAATTGTGTATAGATTATTCTGTGATTTTATCTATTTTACAAAAATATAATTATTTGAGAGAAATTGCTTTTGAAATGAAGAAACAAAGTTTAAATATTCCTTTAAGAGAAATGTCTGAAACTAATATTTTTGAGTTAGATATTGATAAATTGTCATCCAAACCTAAATTAATTTTAAAAAAATAATATTAACAAAAATGTGATACTATATTGTTTCAAATGGCTTTTTTGTTTATAATTAAGGAAAGGAGTGGATTATGGAAAATATTGAAAAACATTTTTGCGTTTCTGTATTTGTTTATGATGGAGAAAGTAAAAAATTTTTACTTGTCAAACATAAAAAAATGGGAACTTGGGTACAACCTGGTGGTCATGTAGAATTAAATGAGGACCCAGAGGAGGCTGCAATAAGAGAAGTATATGAAGAAACAGGTGTTAAAATAAAACTCATTGGAGAAAGAAAACCAAGGAATTGTGACTATATTTTGCCTCTAGCTATACAAAAGAACATTGTTAATAATAACCATATACATATAGATTTTGTTTACGTAGCATATTTAGTTGGTGATAATAAATTGGTTTTAAACGAAGATGAATCGACAGATATTGCATGGTTTACTTTAGATGAAATAAAAGACTCATCATTTAATACATTTCCAGATATTATTGAATGGACAGAATTAATATATAATAATTATTAAGAGGAGGAGCAAAATGAAAATAGTTTATATGACAGGTAATAAGTTTAAATTATTAACTGCAAAAAATATTTTAGAACCAATTGGTATTGAAGTTGAAAACAAAGTTATTGATTGCCCTGAAATTCAATCTAATAGTATTGAGGAGGTGGCAAAATTTTCTTCAAAATATGCATCGAATGTATTGCAATGTGATACATTAAAAAATGATTCAGGTCTAATTATACCCGCACTAAATGGATTTCCTTCTGCATATTCTAAGTATGTAGAAGAAACATTAACTGAAGATGGCATTATTAGGCTTATGAATGGTATTGAAGATAGAAATGCATACTTTTTAGAGGTTTTAGCGTATACTGAATTAAATAAAGAACCTATTGTATTTATTTCAAAAACAAAAGGTAGTATTGCAAAGGAAAAAGCTGGTGAAAATGGTTGGGGATATGATAAGATATTTATTCCTGAAGGAGAACAACAAACCCTTGCATGCTTTTCTGATGATGAAAGATGGAAATTTTGGGATGAATCTGGTTATACTGAATTTGCAAATTACTTAAAAGAAAAATCAGAAAATAAACAAAAAAGAATGTAATTATGGGAAAAATTAGTAATACTTTATCTATTTTAACTTTATTGAGTAGTGGTAAAAAATATACCTCTAAAGAATTATCTGAAATAATTGAAGTAACACCCAGACAAATTCGTATATATATTAAAGAACTAGAGAAAGCTGGTATATATGTTGAAGTTATAAAGGGAAGATATGGTGGATATTATTACCAATCAAATAGTTATGATTATAAAATACATTTTGATATTAATGAGGTAAATACTCTCGAAAAAATTTATTTATCTTTGAAAGATCAAATTGTTGATCAGAATTTGCTTAATGGGTTGGGATTAATTATTGAAAAAATGAGATTTATTGTTTTATATTCAAATAATAAGCAAGACGGTATATCTCAAGAAGAAAACAAAAAAATGTATAATTTATTATCAAATGCGATTTATAATAATAATGGAGTAACCTTGTTTGTTAATAAAAGTAAAAAAATACAGCAAAGAAAGTTTATTCCACATTCTATATATGTAAATAATAATACTTATTATGTGACAGGATATTGTCCTGATATAGATGATATAAGAACATATCCTTTTTTTGAAATTAATGAAATTAAAATTTAAAGTGACATTATAGTTCCTCTTTTGTATGGTAGAATAACTTACATATAAAGGAGGTTTTTTTGTGAAAACTAATTACAAACTTCATAATATTGATTGGGGTGAGATAAGAAAGTTATCAAAAAATATTTTGTATCAAATTGATAATGAAAAAATTGATATTGATACATTAGTCACAATTTTTAGAGGTGGCTCAGTTTTAGCATTGATTTTATCTGCTAATATTAAAAATTTAGAAACAGCTTGTATACATATTACAAGAAGTTTATCTAATGATTCAAATGCGGAATTTGGTAGTTCGATTTTCAAAGGCATTACAAATCTTTCAGCCATTGAAGGAAAAAATATTATATTAACAGAGGATATAATTGATAGTGGATTAACTATAGATAATGCATTAGAAGAATTAAAAAAATATAATCCAAGGAATATTTATATTGCAACTTTTTATAATTTTAATAAAGGCAAATATAGAAATGTTATTTCTGGTGAAAAAATGAATGAATATTGCTGGATTGTATTTCCATGGGAGGAAAAATTAAATGAAACAAATTAACGGATTACGATTTATTGTAGGTAATGGTTGTAACTATAACTGTTTCTATTGTCATCATGAAGGATATTTTGATAATAAAAACTTTAAAATAAATGAAGAAAACTTAAAAAAAATTTATGATTTCACGAGAAACTACAACATTACTCATATTTCAATCACCGGTGGGGAGCCGTTTGCGTATTGGGATAATACTAAGAAAATCTTATCCCAATTTAATAGTGAATTTTATATAAAAACTTTAAATTCTAATATATCATTAATAGATAGATATATTGACGAATTGCAGAAATTAAATCCGATTGAGTTCCACATTAATTTGTCATCACTTAATGAGAAAGCTCACGAAAAAATAATTGGTGGTAAATATTTGTCTCATGTTTTAAATAATTTAGAATTACTAAAAAATACTAATCATAAAATATGTTTAAATATTCCTGTAATAAATGGAATTAATTTACATGAACTAAGAGACTTGTATTACTATTCCAAGAGTCGTGGATTTATACCAAGGTTTTTAGTTTTAATGCCAATTACAGATGAATTAAATAAAAATGTTGCAACAATTGAGACTATTATAGAAGAATTTGGTGGAGGAAGTATCATAAGCAAATATAGTTATGGTCTTTATAAAGCGAAAACAGAACTTGGCATAATTGACATTACAAAATGTTTGTGTGATGACATGGAATGTGAGATATGTAAAGCAAATACTTATATGCATTTAACACCTAATTTAGATATTAAATATTGTATGAAAATGGATGACTTAGTAAAGATCAATTTTGAAAATGAAGAAACAATTGAAAAAAGCTTTGATGAAGCAAATAAGAGATTGGAGTTGATTAAAAGATGAATATAATTTTTGAAGGGGTAAACGGTAGTGGGAAAACAACTATTATTGACTCATTTAAGAAAAGTTTAGATAAAGAACAAACTAAATACAAATATATTTCGGATCTTGTTTATGAAACACCTTTAACACCAGTTTTAGAATATATGTTTAAAAGCGGTGTATTTTTAAACATGAAAGAAAATTTTAAAACTTCATTATTTGAAAGTTTAGTATTAGCAGCCAATCATCACTATATACAAGAACAATTAAGGAATAGTGATTTAATCAATATTTATGACAGAGATTTTATATCAGTATTAGCTTATCAAAAAGATATAATTAAAAATGAATATTCAAATTGGAAAGAATTTTATGAATCTTTCAGAAATATTATGTTGTTTGAGTTAAAAAATATTGATTTATTGACATATATTAGTATTCCAACTGAAGAAAATATTAGAAGAACTGAAAATCGTGATAATAGAAAGTTCTCTCAAAAAGAAATCGAATTATTGTTTAAATTAAAAGAAAATATGGAAGAAGAAATTAATTTGTGTCATGATGTGTATGGTATAGATATACTTTATTTAGATGGAAGAGATGATCCGAGTGTTAATGTAAAAAAATTAAATAAAAAAATATTAACTTTGGAAGAAAGACACAAATGAATGAGATTCTTTGGATATTAACATTGATATTTGTTTTTTTTGGTGTAATATTATTTTACAAATTATTTGGTAAAATAGGACTTTTTGTGTGGATTGCTATTGCAACAATTATAAGTAATATACAAACTACTAAAATAATAGATTTATTTGGCTTTGAAACAAGCTTAGGTACTATACTATATGGATCAACATTTTTAGCAACAGATATTATTAATGAACAATA
Source organism: uncultured Bacilli bacterium (assembly GCA_944332005.1). Taxonomy (GTDB): domain Bacteria; phylum Bacillota_I; class Bacilli_A; order RF39; family UBA660; genus CALVRE01. Next base: position 1,570 of record CALVJD010000077.1, on the reverse strand, counting down.
TGGGGAAAAACAAGCAAAAAAAACTATATTATTAGGATTTCTTGTTATGGTAGTTATGACTATATTAATGACAATTGCATTATTATATATCCCGAGTAAGTCAGATTTTGCAAATGAAAGTCTTAAAACAATTTTTACACTTAACATAAGGATAACTATTGCAAGTATTTGTGGATTTGCAGTGAGTCAATTTACTGATACAATTCTATACAATAAATTAAAAAGTAAATTTAAAGGTCTATGGATTAGAAATAATGTTAGTACTATGATAAGTCAAGTATTAGATACTTTGATTTTTGTAATAATTACTTATTTGGGTGAATTGTCAATTACTGCTATTTTAAATATTGCATGGACTATGTATATGTTAAAATTATTAGTTGCTATATTAGATACACCTTTTATGTATCTGTCCAAAAAAATAAAATGTAATGAATTTTAGTTAAGTGAGGGTTAAAAATGAATATAATTTTAAAAGGTAAAAAGCCAGTTTTAGACTTACCGTACTTCGGTAGGCAATCTAGATTTTTTGATTTTTTTGATAAATGCATAACACCATTGATGAGCGAAGGTGGAATATATGCTGAAACAAATTCAGGATCAAATTCTAATATATTTATGTTTGCGAAAAAAGGATATAAAGTGATTGTAAATGATGCTAGTTTATATAGTAATGCTATTGCAAAAGCAGTTTTAAGCAATGAAATTCCCGAGAACAGAAAATTAAATAATAAAGAATTTGATAAATATAAAAGTTCATATATTGATAGAGCTGCATTATTTGCTGGTTTGATTGATATGTACGGATATAATCCAATAGTTCCAAAAACTATTGATAAGAAATTAGAAGAAAAGATAAATAATTATAGAGCTCATTTAAATGATATCGCTAAGCAAGGAATAAGAGCATATAAAATTTATAATGATGATTTATTTGATTATTTAAAAAAACTTAAAGAAGAGAACATTAAAGTGGATGTTATGTTTATGGATTTTGCATGGCCATGGAGAGATGGAACAAAAACCGATGAATATGACACTACTGTAAATGTTTTTTCAAAGATAATTAATGGTGACTGTCTGAATATTAAAATATGGGATAAAAGCAATGTTATTGATAATGTTATTAAAGCTATAAATGAAGCTAAGAAAGTATCTAAATATGTATTATTGTCTAATCAGAGTTCCAATTATCCAACTCCCGAAATATTAGAAGTTGCATTACTTAAAAATGGAATTGCATATGAAGAAAGGCATACAATGTTAACCGATGCAGAATATGAAGATAATTTAGGCAAAGATTCATTTTTTAGAGAATATCTATATGTTATAAGGGGAAATTTAGATTAATTATATAATTAGTTATATAAGTTAAATTTTTTATAGTCTATATTATAACGAAACGTAATTTTAGTGAAATAAAAAACACTCAGAAGAAATAAATGTATAATTGTAAATGATGTGAGACAAAATTTATAAAAAAATAAAAGCAATATGATATAGTTAAAAAGTAATTATTGAATATTGTTTTTTTTGTATAATTTGTTGTCTCATTTCTAAAGGAGAAAGC
>CALVJD010000076.1 GCA_944332005.1 uncultured Bacilli bacterium | reverse complement strand
TGCAAGAATGTAAATTCCATATTTTTTGAAAAACGCTTTCATGTAACTCCTCCTATTTTAATTATACAAAAAATGATGAAAAGAGCAAGAAAAAGATCAGAACGATTTCTATTTTTGTCATTTTATGTTATGATTAATATGGTGAAAAGTATGAATTTAGAAGCATTAAATGAAAAGCAAAAAGAAGCTGTTACGACCACCGAAGGACCACTTTTAGTACTTGCCGGAGCAGGAAGTGGGAAAACGAGAGTGCTTACGACACGTATTGTTTATTTAATAGAAGAGTTAGGAATTGATCCCTTCAACATCTTAGCAATTACCTTTACCAATAAAGCCGCAAAAGAAATGAAAGAACGAATTGTAAAGATGTTGGGTTCAATTGGATATGGAATGCAAATATCAACCTTTCATTCTTTTGGACTTTTGATCATCAAAGAAAATTATCAAGCCCTAGGGTTTAAAGAAAATTTTACGATACTAGATGCTGATGATTCGCTTACCATTATTAAGAAGATTATGAAAGATATGGGAATAGATATCAAAGCATACAATCCAAAGGCAATTCGTAATCAAATCAGTGGAGCAAAAAATCAACTTTTAACAGCAGAACAGTACGAACGATACGCTAATACTGATTTTGAAGATAAAGTTGTATCCGTTTATCGTAAATATCAAGAACGTTTAAGAACGAATAATTCCTTAGATTTTGATGATTTATTAATGTTACCCAATCTCCTCTTAAAAGCGAGGACGGATATTCTAGAGCACTATCAAGAACGATTTCATTATATTCTAGTTGACGAATATCAAGATACGAATGAATCGCAATATCAACTTGTAAAAATGTTAGGAAAGAAGTATCAAAATGTCTGTGTAGTAGGTGATTCTGATCAAAGTATCTACGCTTGGAGGGGCGCAAATTACAGAAACATTTTAAATTTTGAAAAAGATTATCCAACAGCCAAAACGATTCTTCTAGAAGAAAATTATCGTTCTACTAAGACTATTTTAAATGCTGCGAATGATGTCATTAAACATAATCGTGAAAGAAAAGATAAAAATCTGTGGACGGAGAATGAAGAAGGCGTAAAAATCAAGTATCACAAAGCATCGGATGAAAAAGAAGAAGCATACTACGTGATGAGTGAAATAAAAAAACTGATCGAACAAGATGTTCCAAAACAAGAAATTGCTGTTTTATATCGAACGAATGCCCAATCACGTAATATGGAAGAAGTGTTGCTAAGAGAAAATATTCCATATAAAGTAGTGGGAAGTTTCTATTTCTATAATCGTAAAGAAATCAAAGATTTGATTGCCTATTTAAAACTAATTTATAATCAAAATGACGATATCAATTTACTTCGTATCATCAATACTCCAAAACGAGGAATTGGAACAAAAACAATCGAAACATTACAACGAAAAGCTGATATAGAAGGAAAAAGTTTGTTTGAAGTGATTGAATCTGGAAAAGAAATAGAATTTAAACGAACAATCGAAAAATTAATTGCTCTAAAAGAAAATTCTTCTTTAACCGAATTAGTAGATCATGTTCTAGATTTATCGGGAATGCGAAAAGAACTTGAAACGGAACATACGATTGAAGCTGATGTTCGTTTAGAAAACTTAGAAGAATTTAAATCGATTACGAGAAATTTTGAGGAACAGAACGGAATTGTTTCCCTCGAAGAGTTTTTAATGGAAATTAGTCTAGTATCGGATATTGAAGAACATAAAAACAATACGGATGTTGTCACTTTGATGACGATTCATTCTGCGAAAGGATTAGAGTTTGATTATGTTTTTATTATTGGACTAGAAGAAGGAATCTTTCCCCATAATAATTCCATGATGGATCATGAAGAACTAGAAGAAGAAAGAAGGCTTTGTTACGTCGCAATCACGAGAGCAAGAAAACAATTATGGCTTTTAAATGCAAGAAAAAGAACCCTATTTGGTATGGATAACTATAATCCTACAAGCCGATTTATTAATGAAATCGATGAACAATATTTAGAGAAAGATCAAACAGAAATAGAAAAAACACCAATTCTTATGAATAAAGAAAATATGGTAGATCCTAATGCCGAGTATGCGATTGGCGATGCTATCGTACATGATACATTTGGTAGAGGAGTCGTTGTAGGAATCGATAAATCTATTTTAACGATTGCCTTCCCACATCCACATGGTATTAGAAAATTAATTAAAGGTCACAAAAGTATTAGAAAGGCGTGAGAACATGTTTGAAAACATTTGGAAATGGTTAGAAGATGTGATGAATACATTTAAAGATTTCGTTTTAGATCATTATGAGAATCCTCTCATGTGGCTAGGATTTTTCTTACTTGGTATACTTGTATTCACCTTAACATACAATGCTCTAACAAAGCATAAACAATAACCCACTCAAAACAAATACCAAAGAATACGAAAAAGGGTTGCAAATATAAAATTTATTTGATACAATAAAAACAGAAATAAATAATAAAATGTGTATGCAAAAAGCAAAGAAAAACTTGCTTGCAAATCGCATACGGGGGGGGGTGTTATATGCCCCTCTTTTTTTATTTCATAAGAAATTCTTAATACATATTGGATTAATTTAAGAAAATATGATAGAATGAAAATAAGGGATCATAAAAAAGAGTTCAAGACCGGATGAAAAACGACAAAATGCGAATTCCGTATTCAGTATAGTGGAAATAATAG
>CALVJD010000075.1 GCA_944332005.1 uncultured Bacilli bacterium | reverse complement strand
TACATCAATTATTTGTGTAAGTATATTTAAAAATGATGAAGCACCATCAATAATTCCACCAAACACATCGGTATTCAATATTGATGAACTCATTGCCTGGAAGGAATTTGTGAATCCTTCGATTTTCAATATATTCAACGAAGATCGCAACTCTTCGCCAGTTGTTAGTTATATTAATTTAATAAATTATGCTATATTTTTAAATTTCCACTTTTCTTTTCTTGATGATTTTACCTTACCTTTGGCTACGCGATATATTTCATTACGGTTAGATACGGAATCTTTTTCTGCATCATATATGGTATTATATGAACAAATATAATTTTCATCCATATCAAGTTTATCTACTGGTAGCAAAAAATGGTCAAAATTTTCTTGTGGAATTACGTAATTGCCACATTCATAATCATCTTCATAAACCCAAAATGAATCATATGAAAATTTTCTTTTCCCAATTAATACCTGCCTAACAGTACCCGGAGATAATTTATCTTCTTTTACACTTGATAAGTTTTTATATCGCTTAATAAAAGAATTATCTTTTGATAAACGCACAATCGGTTTTTGATTTAATATATTCTTTTTATAATCTTTTGGAAGCGTAATTTTGTGTTGTAAACATAATGCATTGATTGTACCATGTTTTACTCCAGTAATACTTGAAATTTCACTAATTGATTTTCCGTCATTTAATAATTCTTGTATTTTTCTAAAATCAATACAATCTCCAAAATGATAATCAATATAATTTGGAATTTCTTTTATATCTTTAAAAAACAACTGAATCATTTGCAAAATAGAATAATCTCTTATATCTGGGTCATAAAAATTATATCCTCGATTTATCCAAAAATCCTTTTTTATTTTATCAAGAATTTTTTTATCCTCATAATCATGATAACTACTTTGAATTTCAATAGCTATTTTCAAACGATGATTAACAATATCTGTCGGCAATACATAATTCGTATTCGGATTTATACAACTTTTATCTTCTATAATAGTATCAGGATGTTCATGAATAAATATTTGCTTTAATGTAGATGCATGAATTGACTCATTTTTATTTGTATTACACGCTGGACATTGTTTATAATATCGATCTTTTCCATTATCTGATACCTTGCCTTGCATCTGAATCCATGTCGCATCGAATATGTTATTGCATGAGATATGAAGAAATTTCATAACCTTGTCGTTTCCTTCATATGTATCTGAAATACATTTATAATCTCCATTTCTATATAATAATAGATATAAATTAATATTATCAATGGTATATGGATTTGAAATATGAAATTTCTCTGGAATTTTGTTTTTCATAATATTACCATATCTAACCCTATATTTATATCCATCCAAATCGTACACATCTATTCTATTATTTACAACAATATCATTTTCTGGAAATAATAATGAAAATCCATTTGTTTTTAAGTTTTTTACAATTTCATCGTGTGGAATTTTTCTTGAGTTAATTACTTTTTCTCTTGCACATTTTGGACATAAAGTTAATCCCTCTTTAATTTTACTCCATGCTTTTTTAAATATACTACCACAAGAACACTTCCATAACAATGGTTCTGTGTTAGAAATATAAGTATCACTTATTAGCTCGCATTTAATTTTATTAATTAAAAGATAATGCCGTATATTTTCAATTGTATATGGATTGCTTGGGTGAAATATTATCGGTGAGCTTTTCCGTGATATAAATTGCCTTGACATTACAACTTTATATCCATCAGAATCTACGCACGTAAATCCATTACTAAGTCTTGAGAAACTTTCTTCAACTAATGTATATTCAGTATCTTTTAAAACCATTTTAATCTCGTCCATTGTGTAACTTTTTTTATCACGTCTAATTTTCGCACCGCAATCATTACATTGATGCTTTCCATTATAAAAATCCTGCCACGAACATTTAAAAGGCGTTCCACAACAACATTCCCATAACATCTTATCTTGATTATTCGTATAATTATTTGATAATAATTTGCAATTTATGTTATTAATACTAATATAATTTCTTATATTGTAAATTGTATATGGATTAGAAACATGAAATTTTGATGGAAAGGAATTCCCATATATAACAGTTGACAACTGTAGATTATATTTGTAACCATCAAAATCATGCAAATCATGATAATCTTGTATATTAGTAAAGGAGGATATTAAATATAATTCTTTTTGTTTTAAAGCTTTTTTAATATCTTCTTCTTTCCAATTTCTATCACTTTTAATTCCAAGTTTTGATGCTTTCACAGTCAAAGACTGTTTTGAATGATTTGGAATAAGTTTTAAAAGCAAATTCCAATTTCCGCTTGGATAATATTTTTTTAATATTTCAATTTCATCTGTTGTAAAAACATTAAAGTTTTTAGTTTTATAAATCCCTATAGATTGCAATTTCCTTCTAATCGTTGCCTCTGGTCTTGAATATTTTTTAACCAAATCCTTAAGTGTCATACCATGATTATAATCGTTCACAATAGAAAGCATTTCTTCTTTTGTAAATCTATTATTACTATATACCCCATATAATTTTAAATTTTCACGAATTGTATATGAAGAAAACTCATTATACTTTTTGCTTAATTTAATGGGCGAAATCCCATTTTTGTAATCCTTAATTATATTACACATAATCTCTTCATTTATTTTTATCATATGTAATCATTAGCTCCTGTCTTATACTTTATTGTTTTAATTTATTTCTCATACTAAAATAAAAATTTAATGCATTCTGTAATAAATCAGTTTTTTCAAATAACCAATATTCATGATTTTTTTTATCAAATTTCGATTCTTTACTAAAACCAAGTGAGTATAAATATCTACATAATCTTATTGACTCACATTTGAATTTCTGTTTCATATATTCTCCGTTTTATATATAACTAACAACATCTCATATTTTCACATGAGTTTAGATCATTTCTTAACCACACTCATTCTCGATAATAGAAGAGTAGCAGCCATACCTTTTCCGATTATGGGAAATTCTCCCGCGCCGTTTGCGATTGCGCCGTACTCCTAATGGTCCAACTATTCGGGATTTCCACCCTTATTTTTATATTCTATTTTATTATGCTTATATTTTAGAATATTGTTGAACCCCGACATGGGGATGATCGTTGAACGCACACCCTCGACTCAAGTACCGGATGATCTCCGGAATACGTTAGGGTATTTCGCTGCAGAACAGCCAATCCTTACGTTTTCAAACCATCATAATCTAGTTTCCCGATTATTGTGGTGTAAGGCTCTAAGGCATTACCTGACAATTAGATATGTTCTCTATGCGCATTTCTGCACATACAGGCAAAATTTGCCTGCCAATGAATCTGTATATGCTTCATACTTCTGCATTGAAGTACCGGCAGAATCTGCCGCTTCATTCATATATTTTTGAACATCGCTATAGTTTTGCATGAGAACCATAATTTCGTTCATATGGTGTGTTCCTGCTAGACTAGAAGCAATCGATCTTTGCGTTACCTCTGAATAATTCTGCCAGTTAGTTGCAACCTCATCCAAAACTTCATCAAAATCTCTAAATTCTCCGGTTGATTCTCTTAATTGGATTCCTACATTTCGAAGAGATGTTTCGGTGTTTGATAAATCTTCTCCCGTCTCCGGATCTTTTACTCTAGATAACTTAATATTACCCATACGAGAAAATATAGCATTAAGAGATGTACCTACAGATGCCATTCCTTCTTGTGTGGTTTCACCAATAACTGCCGCATATGCCAAAAGCTTGTCTGCTTCAACACCGG
>CALVJD010000074.1 GCA_944332005.1 uncultured Bacilli bacterium | reverse complement strand
AAGAAATAGTTTAGCTACATTCTTATACAAAGAATATATTAATAAAAAACATTCTGTAACCAAAGAAACTCCAAATGAAAGATGGCATCAAGAATTTCAAAACATTACCTATTTAGAAGAAACATTTATAGAAGAGTCTTTCTTACATCGAGAACAACATAAAGTGAGAAACGATCGAACGATAAAATTTAAGAATGAATTTTATGAAGTACCGTTTGAATATGTCGGAAAAACGATAGAAACAAGATATGATCCTACAAATTTAGAAATCCTATACTTGTATGAAGAGAATAAAATGATTTGCGAGATTAAGAAGGTAGATAAAGTAGCAAATAGTAAAAGTAAAAGAAAAAATCGAATTGACTATTCTCTTGCCATCAATGATGAAAGAGATGTCATAGAAAGTGAGGAATAAATATGTATCAAAGTTATTATGGAATGAGTTGTAATCCCTTTTCCAAAGAAGTGGATATTCATCATTCCTATGAAAGTCATGATTTTAAAGAATTAATCTATCGTTTTCAATATCTAACGGAAATTAAAGGAATTGGAGTTTTTACAGGAAGTCCTGGACTTGGGAAAACGTTTTCCATTAGAAGTTTTGCTCAATCTTTAAATCCTGATTTATACAAAGTGATTTATGTCTCAGCCACTTCTAATATGACTTCTTTCGATTTTTTTAAAGAAATTGGAGATGCGTTTCATATTGATACTGGATCTTGTTATAAAACAGATCTCTATCATAATATTCAAAAGGAAATCGTTCTATTAGTAGAGCAAGAAAAAAGAATGCCCATCATTATTATTGATGATGCACATAATTTATCCAGAGAAATTTTTCTGAATTTAAAAATAGTATATGAATTTGATATGGATAGTAAAGATTATATTACTTTATTACTAGTTGGAAAACCTGAATTAAAATCGGAATTATCTAAGAATGTGTACGACTATTTAAAGCAAAGAATCTTAGTGAATTACAAATTAGAGGGATTTACCAGACAAGAAGTAAAAGAATATGTTGAAACACGTTTCCAATTAGCAAATGTGAATCATGAAGTCTTTAGTGAAGATGCTTTAAATGCTTTATATTCTTGTAGTAAATCTTCGCCAAGAAGATTAAACACCTTAATTTTAAATTGTTTGTTATTAGGATACCAAAATAAAAAAGAAACAATTGACTCTGAAATCGTTATGATAGCCAAAGGAGAAATGGATTTAGAATGAAATGTTATTGTGAATATGTCTTAGAGGAAATTTTACAAATGATAAAAGATAATTTGATTCTATTATATAACTATAAAGAAAATGCCTTAATAAACATTCGAGAATATTGTGTTCAAAAAAATTATGAAAAATATCAACCTTTAGATTATCATACGTTAGCTTCTTTTGCAGATGAAGCTATCGCTGAACTAGTGAATACAGATTTCTTATATGATTTTAGGGATATAGATGATTAGTCTATATCCCTTTCTATTTTCTCTATTTTAATGTGCTGATTTCATTTTATTTTAATTTGCAAATCTATAACAAGTCATTAAAATAAACTTAACTGACTTGTTTCAGGCATATTACCGAATATTCCCATGACACGCATTTTATCAATTGTTGTTTGATTAACTTTTCCTCTATTTTGGAAATCTTCAATACTATAAAATGCTTTTTGGTTTCTTTCTTCTATAATTTTCGTAGCAACGGCATCGCCTAGTCCATCTAGACTACGGAATGGCATGATTAAGCTATTATCACTTTCGTCCATAATAAAGTTATTGCCGTCACTTTTTTCGATGTCAATATTTTTAAACTTTACGCCTCTTGCTGTCGCTTCTAAAGCTAGTTTTAATGTTTCTAATAAAGATGATTCTTTGTTCGTTGCATCGTATCCTTTGCTTTGAATTTCTAGCATTTTTGTCTTTATGGCATCATAACCTTTACACATTGCTTCGATATCAAAATCTTGGAATCTTGTTGAGAAATATGTTGCGTAATATACAAGTGGCTTGTGAACTTTATACCATGCAATTCTAAAAGCACTTGTAACATAAGCAGCTGCATGGGCTTTTGGAAACATGTACTTAATTTTAAAACATGAATTGATAAACCAATCTGGAATATTCGCTTTCTTCATAGTTTCTACGTAACCACTCCAAGTTTCAGGATCTTTACTTGCTTTTCCCTTACGAACAAATTCCATAATTTTAAATGCTTTATAAGGCTCTAATCCACCATATATAAGCTCGACCATGATGTCGTCTCGACAACCAATTACTTTAGAAAATGGTACGACATTTTTCTGAATTAACTCTTGAGCATTATTAAGCCACACATCGGTTCCGTGAGCAAGTCCAGCAATTTTAACAAGCTCGGCAAACGTTGTTGGTTTTGTGTCTTTGACTAGCTGAATGGTAAAAGGTGTACCAAACTCTGGAACTCCAAGGGTTCCGGTATCACACATAATTTGTTCTTTTGTGACTCCTAAAGCTTTCGTACTTGTAAAAATACTCATTGTTGCTTTATCATCTAGAGGTACTTTTGTAATATCATCGCCTGTTAAATCTTGGATCATTCTAAGTTGAGTTGGATCTGTATGACCTAAAATATCTAGTTTCAAGACGTCTTGGTCAATCGCATGATAATCAAAGTGAGTCGTTCGCCAAGCACTCGTTGGGTCTTCTGCCGGATACTGAAAAGGTGTGAAGTCAAAGACTTCCATATAGCCTGGAATTACAACAATTCCACCTGGGTGTTGTCCAGTAGTTCTCTTACAACCCGTACAACCAATTGAAAGTCGTTCTATTTCGATGTTTCGCATTAAAATGTTTTTATTTTCATAATAGCCTTTGACATAGCCATAAGCAGTTTTTTCAGCCACAGTTCCGATGGTTCCAGCACGATAAACATTATCAACACCGAACAATACTTTTGTATATTCGTGAGCACTAGCTTGGTTTAAATCAGAAAAGTTTAGATCGATATCTGGCACTTTATCTGCGTTAAAACCTAAGAATGTTTGGAATGGGATATCATGACCATCTTTATGCATCAGTGTGCCACATTTCGGGCATTTGTAATCTGGAAGATCAAAACCACATTTATAATTATTTCCAAGAGGTTCCCCGTTCTCATCATTAAACTCGCTAAACTGACATTTTGGACAACGATAATGCGGAGCTAGAGAGTTTACTTCTGTAATTCCCATTAAGTTGGCCACGAAAGAAGAACCAACAGATCCACGGGAACCTACTAAGAATCCTTCATCATTTGAGTGTTTTACTAGTTTTTGGGCAATTAAATAAATTACGTCAAAGTTGGCACCGATGATCGCGGTCATACGCTTTTTCGCTTCAGCCATCTTTTCTTCTTCTGACATTTCTTCTTCAATGCTTAATGCAATCTCTTTTTGTACGGCATCTGGTCCTTTTATTACCACATCATGAAGTCTTTTATAAATCACAGCGTCTTCCTCACTATTTGCATTTTTCTTTACAGCATCAATAAACGGAGCACCATAAAGCTCGAGAGCAATTCTCTCTTCAATGTGATAAGGTAATGGCTCGCCATACCACTCTTTTGCTTTATTATAAACCATTTCTGTTACTGTCATTTGAGAGTTTTCAATCTTAGGCGCAAAAGGAATTCCTTTCGTATCAATAATAACCTCGATTTCACTCACCATATCAGCAATTTTGTTGGTATTTGTTACGACGATTTCATAGGCTTCTTCCGGAGCTAAAAACGAGAAATCTTCGAGCATTTCTGCTGTCGTTTTTAAATACATATTTGGAATTTCCATCCCCCTTCGGTTTAGTGGATGGAGCTTGCCATTGAATTTTTGGTTCACAATAATCTCTCGATAAATCTTATCGTCTTTGGTAAGATTATGAACGTCACCCGTTGCAACTACTGGTTTTCCAGCTTCTTTGGCTACTCTAATAATCCGTTTTAAATATTCTTCTGCTTGATAAACACTTTGGAATTTACCGTTGGGTCCGATTAAATGCGAGAACGCACTGACTGGTTGCACTTCAATATAATCGTAAAAACTCATCATGTTAACGAGTTCTTCGTCTTCTTTGCTTCCAGCTTTATCAAAGATTTCTCCATTGATACAACCAGAACCTATAAGTAATCCTTCTCTTAATTTACTCACTTCTCGTCTTGGAATCTTAGGTTGTTCATTTTTGTATAGATATTTGGTGTTAGCAATAGAAATGATTTTAAATAAATTTTTTAGCCCTGGACGATCCATGGCAATCATCGTAGCATGGAAAGGATAAGCAAAACGAACTAAAGAGTCTACATCGATATTATCTAGCAATTCTGTTGTCGTACTAATATTTTGGTCATACAAAGACTTACTCATTTTATAAAAGGCAATCGCGGTTCCTTCGGCATCATAATCTGCCCTGTGGTGTTTGTCTTCATCCCAAGGTACATCAAGTCTTTTGGTCAATGTTTGTAGTTTATGATTTGGCCATTCTGGATGAAGCATTCTGGCAATACTCATGGTATCTAATACCGTATAATCAAATTCTTTTAAGTTATATTTTGTACAAGCTGCCTTCATGAAGGAAATATCGAACTTCGCATTATGCGCAACCATAGGATTCTCTCCAGCCCATTCTAAAAAGCGTTTGGTGACATTTTCTTCACTATCTTTTCCCGCTAACATTTCATCCGTAATGAATGTTAATTCGGTAATTTTTTTAGGCAAAGGACGATGTGGATCGATCAGTTCATCGAACCGGTCTAATATTTTTCCGTTTTGAATTTTTACAGCACCGATTTCAATCATCTGGTCACTGCCAGCATAGAATCCTGTTGTTTCGGTATCAAATACAACGAATGTGTCTTCTAGGAGATTATACTCCCGATTATTAAAAATAATATCCACATCATCGTTTACAATATTCATCTCGGCACCGTACAATACTTTAAAACGGTCTTTACCATCACGCCCTTTATTATATCCTTCGATAGCATGAAATAATTCTGGAAATGATTGCACACAGTTGTGGTCTGTTACCGCGAAGGCTTTTTGTCCCATCGCTGCAACTTTAGAGACTAAGGAACTAGCCGGTATCACGCCATCCATTGCACTCATCATTGTATGCATATGAAGTTCGACACGTGGTATTTCGGCATCGTCATGTTCGGCGGTATCTTTTGAATCGATTTTTTCTAATGAGCGAATCGACATGACTAAATCTTTCGAAAAATTATCGAATTCTACATTGCCATAGAACTTGTACCATTTTCCTTCTTTTAATGTGCCTAGTACTGCTTTATATTCATTTTTATCTTTTTTAAAGATCTTGGCTAAAATAGAATTGGTTTTATCACTAATTTTTAAAGTAATAATATTAATATTTTCTCTTTCTAATGTTTCAATTCCAAAAATGTACGCTTCAAAAACCACTCCTTTGGTGTCGCCCATGATATTATTAATGGAAGTAGTTTCTCCTGTGATTTCCCGGCCAAAGATTAAGTTTCCAACAATTTTTGGCTTTTCTTCAATCACTTGTTTTTCTTCCCGAATGGCTCTGATTTCTTCTTGAACACTCTTTTGTAATTCTTCGTTTAAATAGGTGTTAAACTCATAAGTTCCAAGGCCGTATTCCAGTAGTTTTTTTTGGATTTGTCTCAATTCTTTTTTGAGTTCGGTTTCCACTGTTTTATTGATACATTCGACTGTTATGACATCATCGGTGATTGTTGGAACGTGTTCCTGTACTGTTACTAAAGAAGGCTTTTTTTCTGTACATTCTTTTAGCATACTTTTTACATAATCTAGGACATCTTGCTCTAACACAGCTAAGTAATGAAATGTAATCGTACACTTTTCTTTGCCATGAATTCCATTTTTACTGCACTCCGCCAACTCTTTAACAGTAGGATATGGCAAAACGACATCATCCTTTAAAATGACTTCAAAATATTTTTCTTTTTGATGCAACAGCACTTTTTCTATCTCAACATTTTTTAATTCTTCTCTTTCTTCTTTATAATTGATACTATCTAAAAATCTTACGATATCACTTTGCATACGACACACTCCCTAACGTTTTATAACATTTCTTATATTATTTGTCTAGGTGCAAGACACGTTTTTGACGGAATCTCTACCCTATTTTTTCTATTTTATTGACATTGATTTGATAATCAGAAAATCTTCTTGAGACACGGCCCATTACATGAACTACATCACCAACGCGAATTCCTTCTAATTCTTTCATTAGGCTTGCGAAGACTACAAAATTCGCGGTATCGGTTTCATCACTCGCGGTTACAAAGGCCATCCTTTCTTGCTTTTTGGTTGTGATTTCTTTTATTTTTTCAATCATGACCACACAGGTAATTCGTTTATCATAGTTTTGTTTGATATTTTCTAGTTTCATAATTGATGGATCAATATACTTACTCGCTGGATGGTTGGTAATATAAAACCCATAGATTTCATATTCTTCTTTTCGCTTTTCTTCCATGGAAAATTCTTCGGTCTGCTCTATT
>CALVJD010000073.1 GCA_944332005.1 uncultured Bacilli bacterium | reverse complement strand
TCCACAGTTACTTGTATCAATAATGTCTACCAACACTATTTGACAAAGAACCCATAAAGAAATTAGCTCTTATATTATTTATCTTCTTCATTCAAAGTAGAAGATTCTGGAGTTTCAGATTCAATTTCTTCTTCTTTTTTTATTGTCGCGACGGTACTAACTTTTTGATCGTCTTTCAAATGAATTAAACGAACTCCTTGTGCAACTCTTCCTGTTTTAGAAACTTGATCAATTGAAATTCTAATAACAATTCCATTATTAGTGATTAACATTAAATCCTCATCGCCATGTACTGTTTTAAATGCTACTATATTTCCATTTTTTTCTGTAACATTTAAGGCTTTTACTCCTTTGCTTCCACGATGGGTCATACGATATTCTTCTATATCAGTTTGTTTTCCATAACCTTTTTCAGTAACAACAACTATTTGTTGACCTTTTTCTGCAATTTCACAACCAACAGCTATTCCGTTATCCATTTCGATACCACGAACACCAGAAGCAGTTCGTCCCATTACACGAATTTCATTTTCATCAAAACGGATCATTCTTCCATTCGATGAAGCAATTAAAATTTCATTATGTCCAGTTGTTTTTTTAGCAGCAATAATTTCATCATTTTCTTTAAGAGTAATAGCAATTTTCCCGTTATTGCGGATATTGTCAAATTCACTTAGTTCAGTACGTTTAACAATACCATTTTGTGTACAAAATACAATATATTTAGCTTCGTCTTTTTCCTCTATTTTTAACATAGTTTTAACGATTTCATCTTTTTCTATAGGTAATAAATTAACAATTGGAATCCCTTTAGATTGACGATTAAACAATGGTATTTCATAACCTTTCATACGATATACTTTACCCTTGTTTGTAAAGAATAATAGATAATCATGAGTGGTCATTGATATAATACTTTCGACAAAATCCTCTTCATTTGTCGACATACCTTTTACCCCGACCCCTCCTCGATTTTGAGTTTTGTATGTTTCACTTGTAATACGTTTAATGTAACCTCTATTAGTAAGAGTTATGACAATGTCCTCTTCTGGAATTAAAGATTCATCTTCGATATAGTCAATAGCAGACATATCAATTTGTGTTTTTCTTTCATCTCCGTATTTATCACGAATTTCCAATGATTCTTCTTTGATAATATTAAGAACACGTTGTTCATTAGCCAAAATATCTTTTAAATCAGCAATTAAAACAGCTAATTCCTTTAATTCTTCTTCAATTTTTTCTCTTTCTAACCCAGTTAAACGACGAAGTCTCATTTCGAGAATAGCTTTTCCCTGAATCTCAGTGAGTCCAAAACGACCCATTAATCCAGCGAGTGCTTCATCATCATTTCTAGATTTTTTCAACAATTGAACAATTTCATCAATATGATCAAGAGCAATTTTTAATCCTTCTAAAATATGAGAACGCGCTTCTGCCTTATCTAAATCAAATTGTGTACGACGTACAATAACCTCTCTCTGATGGTCTAAATAACGTTCTAAGATTTCTTTCAACGATAAAATTTTAGGTTGTCCATCAACCAATGCCAAATTATTGATTCCATATGATGTCTGGAGTGAAGTATGTTTAAACAAATTATTTAAAATCACATTAGCATTAGCATCTCTTCGAAGTTCAATTACTATTTTAATTCCCTCACGATTAGACTCATCACGTAGATCAGTAATGCCATCAATTATCTTATCACGAACTAATTCAGCAATTTTTGATACTAAAACAGCTTTATTGACCGCATATGGTATTTCTGTAACGGTAATTTGTTGCTTACCAGAATGACCAGGGACATCCTCAATGATAGCTCTTGAACGAATCGTAATAATGCCTTTCCCCGTCTCGTAAGCCTTTTTAATTCCACTATTTCCCAAGATAATCGCACCAGTTGGAAAATCTGGTCCTTTAATATATTGCATCAATTCATCTAACGTAATATCAGGATTATCAATTAAAGCAATCAATCCATCAATTACTTCTGTCAAATTGTGGGGAGGCATATTAGTAGCCATCCCAACAGCTATTCCTGTAGAACCATTAACTAAAATATTAGGAAAACGAGAAGGTAATACAGAAGGTTCTTTTTCATCTCCATCAAAATTTGGAGTAAAATCGATCGTATTTTTATTAATATCACGAACCATCTCGTTCGAAAGTTTTGTTAGTTTTGATTCTGTATAACGCATTGCAGCAGCTCCATCTCCATCGATAGAACCAAAGTTACCGTGACCATCAACTAATGGATATCGCATAGAGAAATCCTGTGCTAGACGTACTAGGGCATCATAGACAGATGTATCACCGTGTGGATGATATTTTCCTAAAACTTCTCCAACAATTCTGGCACATTTTTTATAAGCTTTATCACTGGTAAGTCCTAAATCATACATTCCATAAATAATACGTCTATGAACGGGTTTCATTCCGTCTCGAACATCAGGTAATGCACGAGCCACAATAACACTCATGGCATAGTCTAAGAATGAATTACGGATCTCATCTGTAAAAGCTAAATCTTTTAATTTATCCATTCTCTATCACCTCTTATATATCTAGATTTTTAACAAATTTCGCATTTTTTTCAATGAATTCTCTTCTTGGTTCTACTTCTTCTCCCATTAATTCAGAAAGTACTTGGTCAGCTTGAATGACATCGTCGATCGTAACTTGAAGTAAAATTCGATTATTGATGTCCATCGTCGTTTCCCATAATTGTTCTGGATTCATTTCTCCTAAACCTTTATAACGTTGCATACTTACTTTCACATTTTCTGGGAGCGTTTTTAAATATTCGTCTTTTTCTTCTTCCGAATATACATATTTAACATTCTTATTGTACTCAATTTTGTATAAAGGAGGTTGCGCAGCATAAATATATCCTCCCTCAACTAAAGGCTTAAAGTAACGATAAAAGAAGGTCAATAACAAAATACGTATATGAGCTCCATCGACATCGGCATCAGTCATAATAACAATTTTATGATATCTTAGTTTACTAATATCAAATTCTTCACCAATTCCTGTGCCAAAGGCCGTAATCATAGAACGAATTTCCGCATTAGCAAAAATACGATCTAAACGTGCCTTTTCAACATTTAAAATTTTTCCACGTAAAGGTAAAATGGCTTGTGTTCTACTATCTCTACCTTGTTTTGCTGATCCGCCTGCTGAATCACCCTCGACAATATAGATTTCACATTCACTAGCATCTTTCGATGAACAATCAGCTAATTTCCCAGGCAATGAAGCTACTTCTAGTGGCGTTTTTCGACGTGTTAGTTCACGAGCTCTTTTAGCAGCTATTCTCGCACGAGCAGCAGTCATTGCTTTATCAATAATGATTTTGGCTGCATCTGGATTTTCCATTAAAAATCTTTCAAAACCTTCACTAAACACATCAGAAGCAATCTTTCTTACTTCAGCATTTCCTAATTTTGTTTTGGTTTGTCCTTCAAACTGAGGATCAGGATGTTTACAAGAAATGATCATCGTAAGTCCTTCTCTTACATCTTCACCGGATAATGACTCATCTTTTTCTTTTAAAATACCTGCATTTCTCGCATAATTATTAATAATACGCGTCAATGCATTTTTTACGCCATCTTCGTGAGTACCACCTTCATAAGTGTTGATATTATTTGTAAAAGAATAAATATTAGATTGATAACCGTCATTGTATTGAAGAGCAACCTCGAGAGAAACCCCATTTTCTTCACCATTTAAATGAATAATTTGTTCATGAATTGGCGTTTTGTTTTTATTTAAATACTCTACATATGCACTAATTCCACCTTCATAAACAAACTCATCCTTTTTGATTGGTTCTTCTCGATCATCAATTAAAATAATACGAAGTCCTTTATTTAAAAAGGCAAGTTCACGTATTCTAGTCTTCAAAACTTCATAATCAAAGATAGTTGTCTCAGTAAATATTTCTGGATCTGGTTTAAATGTAACAGTCGTCCCTGTACGATCTAGGGCGCATTCATCGACAACTGTAAGTGGTTTTACTGTGTGTCCTCCATTTTCAAAACGAATTTCGTAAACTTTTCCACCTTGATATACTTTTACTTCTACCCATTCACTTAAGGCATTGACAACGCTGGCACCTACTCCATGAAGACCTCCGGATACTTTATATCCTCCTCCACCAAACTTACCTCCAGCATGTAACACTGTATAAACCGTTTCAACAGTAGAAATACCTGTTTTCGCATGAATTCCTGTTGGAATACCACGACCATCATCTTTAACCGTTACCGAATTATCTTTATTGATAATAACTTCAATATCATCACAATAACCAGCCAGTGCCTCGTCGATCGCATTATCAACAATTTCCCAAACCAAATGATGTAAACCCTTCGAACTGGTTGTACCTATATACATACCAGGTCGTTTTCTTACAGCTTCCAACCCTTCCAACACTTGAATATCGGAAGCATCATAATGTTGACTATTTTGTTCCATTTCATTCCACCTCTTCTATTTCTATAATCTCAGCATGATCTATTTCAATTAATTTTGATTGTTTTTTCAATGATTCATCGATACTATCTAAATCAGTTGTCGTAATAATAGTTTGAATATTCTGATCGATATATTTTAAAAGATTATTCTTTTTTTTATCATCTAATTCACTAAATACATCGTCTAAAAGTAAAATAGGTGTCGTTCCACGACAGTCGGTAAAAATAGTAATTTCAGCCAGTTTTAATGCTAAAACAGCTACCCTTTGTTGTCCTTGAGAACCATATACTTTTAAATTACGATCAGCAAGATAAAATTCAAAATCGTCGCGATGTGGTCCAACCATTGTCGTTCCTAATTTTAATTCTACTTTTTCCATATTTTGAAGCTTTTCTATAAATTGTTGTTTTAAAAACTCTTTTTCGAAGGAAGTAATTTCAAAACAAGGACGATATTCTAGATGAAATCCCTTCATTCCCGTAATCGTTTCATAGATTTCAGGACTAATTGCATTCAATCGATCGATAAATTTTTTACGCATTCGATAAATGGATACTCCTTTATCGATAAAATAAGTTGTTACGATATGAAAATAATTAGAATCAACTACTTCTTCTTTCATTCTTTTTTTTAACAATTCATTTCTTATCTTCAGTAATTTATTATAATCATTTAAAAGGTTTAAATAATTACTGTATAATTGACACAATTCCATATTTAAGTATCTACGCCTTATTCCTGGTGCGCCTTTTAATAAGTCCAAATCTTCAGGATAAAAAATGATAATGTTCATCTTCGAAACATAATCACTTACCTTCCCTACAACATCAGAATCAATTTTCAACTTTTTATTTTTCGTTTCCAACAATAATTCCATTTTCGTATCAAAACGATCAATCGTTAATTTACCTTCGATTCGCGCGAAATCTTTGTTTTCTTTAATCAAATTATGATCGATAAACGACCGATGTGATTTCGTAAGTCCTAATACATAAATACTCTCTAATAAATTTGTCTTTCCTTGTGCATTTTGTCCATAAATAATATTGATGCCAGGATGGAAAACAAGAGATAAATTTTCGTAATTACGAAAATTAGTAAGTTTTATTTCTTTTAAAAACATCATGACACCTTCTTTTTGTCTTAAAATACATTTTTTTTGAAATTAGATGCTATGTGGTACTCCTATACCTACTTAACATTATACCACAAAAAGGACCTAAAAAAGAAAAAAAATAAGCAAAAAAGCTTATTTTTCTGAAGAAAGACGATTTCGTAGAGAATTTTCTAAACAAATGGCTCTCAATATCTGATTTTCCAAAGAATAAATAGAAATTTCTAATTCTAATTTTTTTCCACATTGGAACGTGACCACCGTTTTATCTCCATCTCGTTCATATTTATGAATATGTTTTAGAGAAATCCAACTACATTCACTAAAACGAGGTGATGAAGTAGGAAGAAAAATCATTGGTCTTGTTTCTTCTACGATGATTGGAGCTTTATAATTGTTTCCAATCAAAGCTTTTGCGCCTACCTCTCGTCCATAATAAGAACTACCAAAATAACGACAACTATCATCCATTACTTCTAAAGATGATTTTTCAATCATATAATTACAATCTTGTTCAATAATTTCTGAAATATTAGAAGAAACTGGAAGAATCGCTAAAGTAGAAGAATTAATTTCATATTGATCGATCATAAAAGATGCACCCCCTTACTAAATTTACCCTTATTATGGGTGAATTGCCTCTCTTATATCATAAATGTTTGTCGAATAATCACGAATTTTGTCGAAGAAGACAAAAAAATGTAAAAAAATAAGAACTTTAATAAGTTCTTATTGGTAATATTAATTGAATTAAATCATCACTCTCTGGATTTTTAACAATAATTGGTTTAATTTCTCCATTAAATAACAATTCGACATCCTCACAATCCAATGATTTTAATGCTTCCATCATATATTTAGAACTGAAAGCGATTTTAATCTCTTCGTCATTATTTTTAGAAACTTCTAATTTTTCCTCAACATTTCCAATTTCTGGAATATTAGAAGAAACGATGATTTGAGTACCATGACTTTCTAATTTAATCGTATTTTTATCTGCTTCGTTGGTAAGAAGTGAAGCACGATCAATACTATCGAAAAAGTTAGATAAATTTACTTTCATCGTTAAATTAAATTCAGTAGGGATTAATTTTGAAGTATCTGGATACGTACCGTTAATAAGACGTGACATCATAACAATTGTATCAAATTTAAAAATAATCTTATTATTAAAAATATGTAATTCTAATTTTTCATCATTGTCTCCTAACAAGCGAGTTAGCTCCAATAAATTTTTGGTTGGAATAATAATATTGATATTTTCTGGTATTTCTTGATCCAACACAACACTCTTTTTAGCTAAACGATAAGAATCAGTCGCTGTACATTCTAATATAGATTCATTTATTTTAAAGTTAATTCCTGTTAAGACAGGACGAGATTCTTGATTAGAAGTGGCAAACGCAGTTTGGCTAATAATATTCTTAAAAGAACGTCTATTCATATAAATAGGATTTTTATTATCTTCTAATTCTAAATTAGGAAATTCTCTTACATTATTACAATTAAGATTAAAAGAAGAACTATTGGTATAAATTAATAATTTTGAATCCACTACTTCTTCAATATGAATAAGTTCATTTGGCAATTTACGAATAATATCATAAATATAACGACCAGAGACAACAACTTCTCCTTCTTGTTCGATTTGATCAATATCTTGTTTTTCGATAAACGTTTTAATAGCAATTTCATTATCAGTACTCATTAAATATAATCCCATATCGGTAAGTTCAAATTTTATACAATTTAAAATAGGAATTAAGTTTTTACTAGAAATACCTTTTATAACATAATTTAAATGTTCCATTAACTTATTTTGTTGAATTGTTAATTTCATAAATTTTCCTCCTTAATTATTTTAATTTTTTTAATATTTATATTATAGAAGTGGAAAACGTGGAAAACTATCAAAATCTTTGAAAAATAATATTTTTTTGTCATTTTTGGTTGTGGAAAAAAAGTGATCTTTCGTTTCTTTTCCACACATTATTTTATTTGATTGACGATTTTTTGAATTTCCATTTCTAAAATCGCATTCGTTTTGATTTCTTTACTGATTTTATCTACTGAATGCATAACTGTTGTATGATCTTTTCCACCAAATTCAATTCCAATTTTAGGAAGTGACTCTTGTAATACTGTTCTACAAATATACATGGCAATTTGTCGAGGTACGGAAATCGAAGCCATTCTCTTTTTGCTTTTCAAATCTTCGACTGTAATATTATAATGATTCGCAACTAATTGTTGGACTTGATCGATTTTATTCTTTGATACAATACTTTTTACAAAGTAATCTTTTAAAGCTTCTACCGCTAGATCTAAGGTAATATCAGAACCACTCATCATAGTTGCATAAGCAAAGACTCGTGTAATCGCACCTTCTAATTTACGAATATCACTCGTACAGTTACTGGCAATATATTCTTTTACATCTTGTGGAAAAGTGGAACCAATTACTTGGCTTTCTATTTTTTTATCGATAATATCCATTCGTAATTGAAAATCAGGTGGAAGAATATCGATAGTAAGTCCCCAATTAAACCTTGTTCGTAAACGATCTTCCAAGAGTTTTAAATCATCAGGAGAACGATCGGAAGAAATGATAATTTGTTTATTATTTCCATATAAATCATTAAATGTGTTGAAAAACTCTTGTTGTGTTTGATAAGCATTTCCTAAATATTGGATATCGTCGATCATCAATACATCGATATCTCGATATTTCTTTTTAAAAATATCAACACTATCAAAGTTGTTTCCATCTTTATTTCTTTTGCTGATCCCAATGAAATCAGAGACAAATTTTTCACAGGTTACATATAAAACACGCTTATTACTATGTGCGACAATATAGTTTCCAATCGCATGCATGAGATGGGTTTTTCCTAATCCACTATTTCCGTAAATAAAAAGGGGATTATACATAAAACCAGGCTTTTCTGCTACCGCAAGAGATGTAGCTCTAGCAAATTTATTACTGTTTCCGACAATAAAATTATCGAATGTATATTGTGGATTTAAATTTGTTTCAATCGATGGAGCATTATTAGAAGAATTTTCTTGAACCCTAATTTCGACATTTTCTTCTACTTCCTCTTCGGTATAATATTCAAAGTGACAGTTAGAACCAGTAATATCTGTAAAAAGCTCTTCCATTAATTCATTATAATTTTCTTTTAAATGTTTTTTATGAACATGCATAGGAACAATAACTTTTGCCATATTATTCTTTAATTCATATAATTTTGTTTCTGCAAACCAGGTGTCAAAGGACATCGGAGATAAATTTTCTTTTATTTTCAAGAGAAATGAATCCCAAATATGATTATTATCCATCCATAAAACACCCCACTTTACAAATGACACCATTATTTTACAATATTTTTCCTAAAAATCAAAGGAAAATTAGTAATTTCTGTGGAAAAAAAACAATTCACATATTTTTCCACAGAGAAAAAATTGAAAAAATCTATTAAAACGATACTTTTACACAGAAAAGTGGATAATGAAATCCACAAGGCTCCAATAATGTGAATTGGTTTTCCACATTTGTGTGCAAAACACAAAAAGTGCCATATTTAACAAGAAAAGAGAATGAGGAAAACTTTGTGGAAAGAAAAAATCATCAAAATTTCATTTGTGGATAAAAAAATGTATTTTCTTTTTCTTGTTTTTTTCCACAATTATGTGGAAAATAGTACTTTTTCTAAAAAAAATGGAATATTGTTTGACAAACAAAGAATTTATCTATATAATTATTTAAGCAAAGCGAAAAAATCAATTCGGGAGGTGTCGTATGAAAAGAACTTTTCAACCAAATAATAGAAAAAAAAGTAAAAAACAAGGCTTTTTAGCTCGTATGGATACTAAAATTGTTGCAAGAAGAAGAAGAAAAGGACGTAAAGTTTTAGCTCACTAAAAAGAGACACCACTGATCATTCAGTGGTTTTTTTACATGAAAATGAGGGATTATCATGAAAAAAATAAATATTGTTAAAAAAAATGAAGATTATAATCGAATTATTCGTAATATAAAACCTTATAAGTATCATAATTTCATCATATATTTAGAGAGAATCGATGATCCGATTTATCACTTTGGTTTTTCGATTGGCAAAAAAATGGGGAATGCTGTTACAAGAAATCGTTTAAAAAGACAAATAAAGAGTATTCTTGACGAAAAAAACTACCAAAATGGCTTTAATTGTATTATAATGGTAAAGAAGACCGTTTTAGAGCAGTCCTTTCAGGATATGCGAACAGATTTGTTAAAATTGGTTGAGAATTTAGAAATTATAAAGGAGAAATGTGATGAAAAATAAGAATACCAGTAAATTATTAAAGATTGGTGTTATCTGTTTAGCAGTACTGAGTTTAACTGGTTGTACAACATATTTAAAAGACGCAGATAATAAGTCTGTTCAAAATAAAGAAACTGGCCAAAACTTGCCAAACAATATTTTATGCCAACCAGAATCAGAAGAAACACGTAAAATCTATGAAGAAACGAGAGAAAAGTTAATTGAGAATTTAAATAAACAGTTAGAAGAAAACGAAATAACACAATCTCAATACGATAAAAAAATCGATAGTATTGTTAATATCAACGAACTATCAAAATGTGAGACATTCAGTATTACTGATGGTGGCTATGAAGGTATTTGGGAAACGATATTTGTGAAACCTCTAGCATGGTTGATTATTCAATTAGGAAAAGTTTTGAAGAATTATGGATTAGCAATTATTGCAGCTACCCTATTAATTCGTCTTGTGACAGTTACTTTTACAAAAAAGACAGCAATGCAATCAGAAAATATGAAACTGGCACAACCAGAATTAGAAAAACTTGAGAAAAAATACAAAAATCGTCAAGATCAAGAAAGTATGATGCAAAAAAGTCAAGAGATGATGATGATTTATAAAAAATATAATATTAATCCGATGTCAGGTTGTTTATTTGCTTTTATTCAAATTCCATTGTTCTTTGCTTTCTATGAAGCATTGAATCGATTACCAGTTATTTTTGAAGAAACATTCCTTGGTTTTCAATTAGGAACGACTCCAATGACAGCAATCAGTCATGGAAACTTTATTTATATTATCTTTATTATATTAGTTGTTTTAACAAGTTATTTCTCATTTAAATTGAACAGTACTGCTTCCATGAATAAAGATCAAGCTTCTCAAATGAAAATGATGAGCAATATTTCGGTTGTAATGTTTGGCGTAGCATCGGTAACTTTATCAACAGGACTTGCATTATATTGGATTACGAATAGTACCTTTACGATTGTTCAAAATTTAGTTGTAAAAAGGAGAAAGAAACATGTTAACAATAAATAGATATGAAGAAAAGACAAAGGAAGATGCCTTACAAAAATGTTTATCTGACTTAAATGTTAGAGAAGATGATTTATATATTCGTTATACCGAAACAGAGGCAAAACTTTTCAAGTCCAAAAAACAAGTGATTGAAGCATTGAAGAAACAAGATGTGATTGATTATATTCGTGATTATCTAAAAAATATTTCCCAAGGAATGAATATTGATATTCATAGTGAAATTAAAGAACAAGATGGGGTCATCAATATACTACTTGCGTCTGATCATAATGCTATTTTGATAGGAAAAGATGGAAGAACTTTAAATGCACTACAAGTTTTAATTCGTCAGTCTGTTAATGTTCAAACTGATTTTCCCATTAAAATCGTATTAGATGCTTCAAATTATAAAGCTAAAAAACAAAAAAGTTTAGAATATGAAATTAAAAAGATTGCGAAAGATGTATTAAAATCAAAAATAGAAGTGAAATTAGATCCGATGAATTCTTATGATCGTCGCGTTGTTCATACTGTAATTGCCGAATATGCAGAATTGGAAACAGAAAGTTATGGATCTGCTCCACATCGCTATGTTGTGATTCGTTATAAAAAAGACTAAGGTCTTTTTTATTTGACTTCAATAATTAAAAATAGTACAATACAGCCATAAAGGGGAATAAAAATGAATGAAGAAAAAGAATTAAAAAAGCTATATAAAAATATGGATACAGAGTATTATAAGATCGTGGAACATATCTTACAACATCCAGAATTTCAAAGAAGAAAAGAATTTCATCATCATGAAAATCGATCTGTCTATACACATTCTTTAATGGTATCAATGCTATCTTATAAAATAGCAAAAACCATGCATGTTGATTATGTAAGTGCTGCTATTGGTGGATTATTACATGATTTTTATTACGAAGATTGGCAATTAAATATCAATAAGAAATGTAAATTAAGACAAAAACATGGTTTTATTCATGCTAGTCAAGCTCTCGCCAATGCTAAAAAATATTTCCCAGATGATGTGAATGCTAAAGTAGCGGATATTATTAAAGAGCACATGTTTCCTCTTACCTTATTACCACCACGTTATTTGGAAAGTTGGATTATTACAGTTGTCGATAAATATGTTTCTTTAGAGGTATTTAAAGAGCCCAACAAACTATATAAATATGTTGGATTATCAGGAATTATAAAAGGAAGAAGTTGATCAAAATGAACGATACGATTGCGGCGATATCGACTGCTTTAGGGGTTGGAGCGATATCGATTATAAGAATAAGTGGGGAATCTGCCATCACTATCGCGAATTCTGTTTTTCGGGGAAAAGATCTACAAAAAGTGCCAACACATACCATTCATTATGGTCATATTGTCGATGGCGAAAAAGTCATCGACGAAGTATTGGTAACGGTTATGAAAGCTCCGAAGACTTTTACGGTAGAAGATGTAGTAGAAATAAATTGTCATGGTGGAATTGCTACAACTAATAAAGTATTGGAATTATTACTTACGCATGGGTGTCGTCTAGCTGAACCAGGTGAATTTACAAAGCGAGCCTTTTTGAATGGTAGAATTGATTTGATCAATGCGGAAGGAATTATTGATTTAATTAATGCTAAAACGGAAAAATCCAGAGAATTAGCAATTAATCAATTAGGTGGTAAAGTATCATATTTGATTCATGATTTACGTGAGAAAATAATTCAAGTACTGGCGAATATCGAAGTAAATATTGATTATCCTGAATATGAGGATGTTGAAGAATTGACAAATCAAAAAGTAATCCCTTTTCTATCTGAAGTCGAAGAAGATATGAAACATATCTTAAAAGAAAGCGAAAATGGGAAACTTATTAAAGAAGGAATTAAAACTTCCATTATTGGAAGACCAAATGTGGGAAAAAGTAGTATTCTAAACCGCCTTTTAGGAGAAGAAAAAGCGATTGTAACGAATATTGAAGGTACAACTCGTGATACAGTTGAAGGAACGATTGTTATTGATGGTATTATTTTAAATATTTTAGATACCGCTGGTATTCGTAAGACGAAAGATATCGTCGAACAAATTGGTGTTCAGAAAAGTTACGATTTGATTGATCACTCTGATTTAATTTTGTTTGTTTTAAATAATAACGAAGAACTTACTTCTGATGATTATGAAATATTGGAAAAGTTAAAAAACAAAAATTATGTTATCGTGGTCAATAAAATCGATTTAGAGAATCGATTAGATTTAAATCAATTACCACAAGATCATTTGATCATGATGAGTGCTTTAACAGAAGAAGGAATTATGGAATTAAAAGATAAAATAAAAGAATTGTTTCATTTAGAGGAATTGGAAACGAATGATTTAACTTATTTGACGAATGCGAGAAGTATTGCCATTTTAAAAGAAGCTTTGAAATCATTAGAAGATGTAAAAGCAGGAATTGAAAATAATATGCCAATCGATATGATTGAAATTGATATTAAAGCTATTTGGACTTCTCTTGGATCTATTATTGGTGAAACTTACGAGGAAGAATTAATTGATCAATTGTTTAGTCAATTCTGTTTAGGAAAATAAAAAGAGATGATATAACATCTCTTTTTACTTATTTTTTCGAACAATTTTTTTATTAGGGTAAATCATATCCATAAATTCATCAGGATAATAGGTATCAAGGAAAGTTTGAATAGGATTGGTTGCTTTAATTCCTTTGACACGTTGATCTTGCCGAATTCCCGCCATCGTCGAAATAATCATGTTAAAAATCATGAAAATGGCTAAAATCCAAGTAATGATAATAAGTAATTTGGAATAAAAGTGATCGATTCCTTTTGAAATAAAGGGATAAATATAACTTGCGAATAATAATCCTAACAATCCCCAACAGATCATATGAAATAAACTAGTTCTTCCACCTATATTTAAAAAATATTCGCTATAATCCCAAGAAATCGTACCAAAAACAATCTCTTGGAATGCTGATGATAAATATTCAAAGGCTCCCCCAATCGCCATCGAAACGAAGAAAACAATTCGTTTATCTTTAAATT
Source organism: uncultured Bacilli bacterium (assembly GCA_944332005.1). GTDB lineage: Bacteria > Bacillota_I > Bacilli_A > RF39 > UBA660 > CALVRE01. The sequence goes on along the minus strand of CALVJD010000073.1, from coordinate 14,036 downwards.
TAGCGACAATGAAAGTATAAAGTACTGCTCCAAATCCATAAACAGGTGTAAAAGGACCATAAATTAATCCTTGTCTACTTTCAAAATGACTTCTTTGAATAAAGCACAACATGGTTTCCATCAGGCATCCAATAAAACATCCTATAACAAAAATCCAAATTAATTTAACAAAAAAATGTTTTTCTGATTTCACTACTCACAACTCATTTCTCTACTAGAATATATTATGTAAAAATAAGCTCTTTCTATTCTATTCTATCATCTCTTCCCATGATTATCAAATTACATTTTCGTCACATTATTTTTGTTGTCATCGATAAAAAATGATAGTATAATAGTAAAGTCAAAAAGGAGGTGTTATCATGAAATATGAAATTATTGTCGTTGGAGGAGGACACGCTGGATGTGAAGCAGCACTCGCTGCCGCTCGAATGGGACATAAAACATTATTAGTTACGGGAAATATTAAAAATATAGCTGATATGCCATGTAACCCATCGATTGGAGGAAGCGCGAAAGGAATCGTTGTACGAGAAATTGATGCTTTAGGTGGTGAAATGGGAAATAATGCCGATAAATCTCATATCCAAATTAAGATGTTAAATTATAAAAAAGGACCAGCTGTTCAAGCTTTACGAGCTCAAGCTGATAAAGTTACTTATCCAAAAGAGATGCTAAAAACACTTCAAAGTACAAAAAATCTTGAGTTATTAGAAGCAATGGTGGAAGATTTAATGATCGAGGATCATATTGCGAAAGGAATTATTTTGGAAGATGGAACCAAAATCCAATCAAAAGCTGTAATTTTAACAACCGGAACTTATCTAAAAGCAGATATCATGGTAGGTGATACTCGTCGTAGAGAAGGTCCTCATGGTGAAAAACCAAGTCAGTTTCTAAGCGATAATCTAAGAAAATTAGGGTTTAAAATCATTCGTCTAAAAACAGGAACACCACAACGTATCGATAAACATACGATTGATTATAGTCAAACAAAAGAAGAATTCGGAGATTCTGTATATCGTACTTTTAGTTTTGATTATCCTCCTCGTTATAACATTGAAGATCAAGTTTCTTGTCATTTGATTTATACAACTCCCCAAACACATGAAATCATAAGAAGAAATTTACACAAAGCTAGTATGTATGGAGGACTAGATGATGTAACAGGAGTTGGACCACGTTATTGCCCATCCATCGAAGATAAAATTGTACGCTTTGCTGATAAAGAAAGACATCAACTATTTTTGGAACCAGAAAGTCTTTTCTATGATGATATTTATGTACAAGGCTTTTCTACAAGTATGCCATACGATGTACAAGAGGAAATGGTACATAGCCTTCCAGGATTAGAGCACGCTAAAATTTTGAAATACGCGTATGCGATCGAATATGATGCCATCTATCCAACACAGTTGAAACAAACACTGGAAACCAAAATCATTGAAAATCTTTATACAGCAGGTCAGATTAATGGAACAAGTGGTTATGAAGAAGCAGCCGGACAAGGCCTCATCGCCGGAATTAATGCAGCATTAAAATTGGAAGGAAAAAATCCTCTTATTTTAAAAAGAAATGAGGCATATATAGGTGTTCTTATCGATGATTTAGTAACGAAAGGAGTTCGAGATCCTTATCGCTTACTGACGTCACGAGCAGAATATCGTTTATTATTGAGACATGATAATGCTGATTTAAGATTACGTGAATATGGATATCAAGTTGGCTTGATAGATGAAGTACGCTATCAAAGATTGGTTCAAAAAAAGAAACAAATCAAAGAATTAGAATTTTTATTAAAGAGTACTAAAATTACTCCAGTAAAAGAAGTATTAGACTATTTGAAAACGATTCCTACTTCCCTCATCAAAGATGGCCTTTCTCTATATGATTTCTTAAAACGACCTGAAATTCATATGAACCATATCGAACATTTTATAGAAATACCATATGAAAATGAAGTAAAAGAACAAGTTGAAATCAATGATAAATATGAAGGATATATTGTAAAAGCAAATCGCGAAGCGGAAAAAATGATTTCTCTCGAATCAAAAAAAATACCAGAAACAATCGATTATGATAAAATTCACAATTTAGCTAGTGAAGCAAAACAAAAATTAAAAGAAGTAAGACCAACATCAATTGGTCAAGCTCTAAGAATTAGTGGTGTAAATCCGGCTGATATTTCTATTTTGATGATTCATTTAAAAAAGGAGCATGTCCATGAGTGAAAAAGAATTTATAGCGGCATTAAAAGAAATTGGGATTGTACCAACAGAACTTCAATTAGAACAATTGGAACAATATTATCAATTATTAATTAGTTGGAATGAGCGAATAAATTTGACAGGAATCACAGAGAAAGAACAAGTATATTTAAAGCATTTTTACGATAGTGCAACACTAAATATGGTGATCGATTTGAATGAAGAGACAACATTATGCGATATTGGTACCGGTGCTGGATTTCCAGGAATGGTTTTAAAGATATTATTTCCCAATTTAAAGGTTACATTGATCGACGCTTTACAGAAAAGAATTCATTTTTTAGAAGAAGTAGTAAATAACTTAAAGTTAACAAATATTGAAATTATTCATGCCCGTGCCGAGGAATATGCACGAACAAATCGTGAATGTTTTGATATTGTGACAGCTCGTGCGGTAGCCCCATTAAATGTATTGTTAGAGTATTGCATTCCTCTTGCGAAGGTTGGGAAATATTTCGTTCCGATGAAAGCCAATATTTCCCGGGAAATATTGGAATCACAAGGTGCTTTACGTTTGTTAGGCTCTTCCATTACACTTGAAAAAGAGTTCTTTTTACCTATTGAAAATAGCAAGCGCACGATTTTGTTAATAAAAAAAGAACATGTAACCAATTGTAAATATCCACGTAAATTTTCAGATATTAAAAAGAAGCCTCTTTCTTAAGATACTTCTTTTTATTTTTTTTAAAATATTTCCCAAAAATAATTGTAATATTTCCCAAAGTATAGTATCATAATACTAGAAAGAATAAGGAAGGGGATAATATGAAAGAAGAAAAGAAAGTAGTCGAACTAAATTTGGATGATATTTTACCTAACCGTTTTCAACCACGAATTCGTTTTGATGAAGAGGCAATTAACGAATTAGCTGAGTCAATTAAAGAACACGGTGTCATTCAACCAATTGTGGTAAGACCAATTGCTGATAAATATGAAATTATTGCTGGAGAACGCCGTTATAAAGCAAGTGTGGTTGCTGGAAAGAATACCATTCCGGCTATCGTTACCGATTTAGATGATAAAGAAAGTGCTGAAGTTGCTTTAATTGAAAATGTGCAACGTCAAGATCTGACACCAATTGAAGAAGCTGTATCATATAAAAAGATTTTAGATATGGGTTATTTGACTCAAAATCAATTAGCTGATAAATTAGGAAAAGATCAATCGACAATTGCTAATAAACTTCGACTATTAAATTTAGATGAAGAGGTACAAGAAGCATTACTAGACGAAAAAATTTCGGAAAGACATGCCCGTTCTTTATTAAAAATTAGTCAACCTGAACAAAAAAAATTACTTCATAAAATTATTGAAAAACGTTTAACGGTTCGTAAGACAGATGAAGAAATCAATAAAATATTAGGAATAACGCCAAAAAAAGCAGTCGATAAAAAAGAATTAACTCCTAAGAATAATGAAATTGAGGTCTTTAATATGGATGATCCAACTGTTCCAATTAAGGAGGAACCTATGAAACAAGAAAATATTAATTCATTCAATATTCCAGATACATCTATTATTGACGATGTACCAACAGAACAACAAACAGTTAATCCAGGATTTATGGATATCAATAAAATAGAAGAAACGGCAACTGATATTTATCAAGAAAAACCAACTGCTAATATCGATAATTTATTAGAACCATCTGAAATCGCTCCAGCACCTGCTAAACCAGAAGAGCAGGTTGAAGAAGCTTTGGATCTTAGACCTGGTAAATTTTTCAATTTATTAAATGCTGATGAGGATCAAGAAAAAGAGGAACCAGCACCTTCTACGGGATTTGATTTTGGTGGATTTAATACCGAACCAATCTTAAAGACACCAGAAACAACACCTGTTGAACCTGCGAATAATGTCGAAGAAACGCCGGTTGAAAATAATATAGTTGATCATTCAGTTGTAACACCAAGTATTGATACACAAGAACCTTCTCAAGATCATTCGATTGAAACATTTACTTTAGATCATTCACCAATTTCATCCTCAACTGAGGAAACATTAGATTTAAATAAGCAAAGTATATCAGAACCAACAGTTCCTGATTATAGCTTTGAGCTAGAAACAGAACCAACGGTTCAACAGCCTACTCCCTCTACTCCAACGAATACTTACGTAGCAGGTGATCTAAAAACGGTAATTAATACGATTCGTAATTGTGCAGATACGATCGAAAAATTTGGCTTTGTTGTAGATGTTGATGAATTTGATTTTGAAGATATGTATCAAGTAATTTTTAAAATTGAAAAGAAAAAATAAGAGGAAAATTCATTAGAACTTCTAATGAATTTTTTCATAATTACTTATTCTATGATAGTCAAAAAAATAGAAAAAACATCGAAGAAGATAATTTCTATGTATAAAAAACGGAATAGGGAGAAAAAATGAGTAAAATGAATTTTAAAAAGATTTTTTTTATTGAACATGATATAATAAAATAAAAGAAAGGAGAAAATATGAGGAAGTATCGTTGTACCATTTGCGGCTATGTCTATGATGACGCGAAAGAAGATGTAAAATTTGAAGATTTGCCCGAAGATTGGAAGTGTCCCATTTGTGGTGCGCCAAAAAGTCTTTTTGTGGAAATGAAAGAGGACAAAAAAATGGATGTTGAACAAATGATGTACGAAGAAATGGATGATGACTTACGTGAATTATCACCATTAGAAATATCTATTATTTGTTCTAATTTAGCTAGAGGCTGTGAAAAACAATACTTAGAAGAAGAAAAAGAAATGTTTCAGGAACTTGCCACTTATTATGAAGGTAAAGATAGATCGAAGGAAGGTAATCTTTTAAAAGTAAAAGAATTGGTTGAGAAAGATTTAAACGAAGAAAAAGAATTTTTGGAAAAATTAGAAGATCGAGGCGCCAAAAGAGTACTTACATGGGCCAGTAAAAGTACTAGTATTATGAATATGATAATGGATAATTATAATAAAAAAGGAATTGATTATTTAAAAAACACGAAAATATGGGTATGTGATATATGTGGATTTATTTATATTGGGGAAGAACCACCAGCCGTATGTCCTGTTTGCAAGGTTCCAAACTTTAAAATATTAGAGGTGAAATAATATGAAAGAACATGCTTATCGTAATTTAAAATTATGTTCGAAAGATTGCTTGTGTTTATTTGTCTGTCCTACGGGAGCAGCCGATAATGAAACCGGTCAAATCGATTTTGAAACTTGCATAGGTTGTGGAGCGTGCGCTAGGGCTTGTCCATCACATGCTATCACGATGATACCAAATAAAATGCCACCACAAAAAAAGAAGGAACCGGAAGTAATAAAAACATTAAGTCATTTATTAAGAGAAAAAGTAGAAATAATCAGATATCTAAAAAATTTATTGGATAAAACTGAAATTGAAGAAGAAAAAAGACTCTATAAAACTTTCATTCATTCAGAAAGAGTTATGGCTGAAGATTTAGCTCGTGAAGCTGGATATATGTTACCCCAAAGTAATAATACGCATGAATTATTATTAAAATTAAAAAATAATAAAGAAAAAGAAGAAGAAATCGAAAAATTATTAGAAAAATTAGAAGTAAATGATAAGGAGGGAGTAAGAGTATGAAAAAATATCGTTGTACCATTTGTGGATATATCTATGATGATGCAAAAGAAAAAGTAAAATTTGAAAATTTACCAGAAGATTGGGCATGTCCTCTTTGTGGTGCTACAAAAGATATGTTTGAAGAACTCAAGGAAGCTTAAAGCTTCCTTGTTTTATACTAGAAATAATGATAAAATAATTCCGAAAGGAAGACTTTTATGGTAGAAAATAAATTTGAATTAGTTTCTGCATATAAACCGAGTGGAGATCAGCCAGAAGCAATTAAAGAATTAGTAACAGGAATCAAAGAAGGAAAAAGAGATCAAGTTTTATTAGGTGCGACAGGAACTGGAAAAACTTTTACAATTGCCAATGTTATAAAAGAAGTAAATAAACCTACATTAGTTCTTGCTCATAATAAAACGTTGGCAGGACAACTTTATGGAGAATTAAAAGAGTTATTTCCAAATAATCATGTTGAGTATTTTGTCTCTTACTATGATTATTATCAACCAGAAGCTTATGTTGCTAAAACCGATACCTATATTGAAAAAGATGCATCAATTAATGATGAAATTGATGAATTACGTCATTCTGCTACCTCTTCCCTACTAAAATACAAAGATGTGATTGTTGTTGCATCAGTATCTTGTATTTATGGAATTGGAGAAATTGAAGAATATCGTAAAAAGATGTTGACGATCAATATTGGAGAACAGGTAGAACGTAATGATATTATGACAAAATTAATAGAAATGTTATATGAACGGAATAACATGGATTTAAAACGTGGCACATTTCGTGTCCGTGGTGATGTTTTAGAACTTGTTCCGGCAAATCAACACGGGAAAGGAATTCGAATTGAATTCTTTGGTGATGAAGTCGATCGAATTAGTGAATTTGATACTTTGACAGGAGCTATTTTAAATGATAAAAAATCGATATCAATCTTCCCTGCTTCTCACTTTGTTACAAGCGAAGACAAACTAAAATTAGCAATCGCTAATATCAGAGAAGAATTGAAAGAACGACTTGCTTATTTCAAAGAAAATAATAAATTATTAGAATATCAAAGATTGATGGAAAGAACTAACTACGATCTCGAAATGTTAGAAGAAACAGGCTTTTGTCGAGGTGTTGAAAATTACTCTCGTCCCCTTGCCTTAAAACCACCTGGAGCGACTCCTACGACGTTGATTGATTTTTTTGGTGATGATTATTTAATGGTGATTGATGAATCCCATGTTACGATTCCTCAGGTGCGCGGAATGTACAACGGAGATCAAGCTCGTAAAAGTGTATTAGTAGATTATGGTTTTCGCTTGCCGAGCGCAAAAGATAATCGACCTCTTAAATTTGATGAATTTGAACAAAAAATTCATCAAGTTATTTATGTTTCTGCAACACCTGGAGATTATGAATTAGAGAAAACAAATCATCAATTTGTAGAACAAATTATCCGTCCAACTGGTCTTTTAGATCCTACAATCGAAGTAAAACCAACGAAAGGTCAAATTGATGATTTAGTAGAACAAATTCATAATCAGAAAGAGAAAAACGAACGTACGTTGATTACCACTTTAACGATTCGTATGGCTGAGGAATTAACGACTTATCTAAAAAAATTAGATATCAAAGTTGCTTATCTTCATAGTGAAATTAAAACTCTAGAAAGACTTCGCATTATCCGTGATTTACGTTTAGGAAAATATGATGTCGTAGTAGGAATTAACTTATTGCGTGAAGGGATTGATATTCCAGAAGTTAGTTTAATAGTGATTATGGATGCTGATAAACAAGGCTTTTTGCGAAGTGAGCGTAGTTTAATTCAAACGATTGGACGAGCTGCACGTAATAGTAATGGTCGTGTTATTATGTATGCGGATCAAATCAGTGAATCGATGGAATACGCGATTAAAGAAACGGAGCGTCGTCGTAGCATTCAAGAAAAATATAATAAAGAACATGGTATTGTTCCAAAGACGATCATGAAAGAAATTCGTGAATTGATCTCTAATAATCAAGAAGTAGAAGAACGCGAACCAGAAAAAATGTCTAAAAAAGATCGTGAACTCTTAATGCTCAATATTGAAAACGAAATGAAAAATGCTGCTAAAAATCTTGATTTCGAACGTGCGATGGAACTTCGCGATGTACTGTTCGAATTACGAGGAGAAAAATAAATGCATTTTAAAAAGATTTATGTAGAAATTACCAATATTTGTAATAAAAATTGTTCTTTTTGTTCGAATGATACGAAGAAGAAACAAGAAATGACGATTTCTCAATTTAAACATATTTTAAAAGAAATTAAACCGTATACGAATTATCTTTATCTACATGTGAAAGGAGAACCCCTACTCCACAGTCATTTGAAGGAAATTTTAAATTTGTGTACTAAATACGATATGCAGATAAATATTACAACGAATGGAACGTTATTATCAAAACAACAAGAAATTTTATTTACAAGTCCATGTATTCGCCAGATTAATATTTCTCTTCATAGTTTTGATTCAGAAATTCAGTATATCGAACATATTTTGTCTTTTACAGAACGCGCATTAAAAGAAACTTCTATGTACATCAATTATCGTTTTTGGGCTTTACAAAATGGAACATTAACTCCTAAAAATAAAGCCTTACTACGACAGATTGAGTCTTTTTATCACGTGGATTTAAGTGAAATAATGGATCAAAAAAGACAGTTAACGATCAAAAATCGTTTGTTTGTATCGAAAGGAGATTTATTTGATTGGCCTAGCTTAAATCTACCTTATGTTGGAAAAGTTGGATATTGTTTAGGTTTAAAAAATCATGTGGGAATTTTAGTGGATGGAACAGTTATTCCATGTTGTTTAGATAGTTCTGGAAAAAATGACTTGGGAAATATTTTTCAAGATTCCTTTTCCTCTATTATCACCTCTCAAAAAGCAGAAAGCATTCGCAAAGGATTTGAAGATAATAAAATGATTGCTCCTTTATGCCAACATTGCTCCTACCGTAACATTTTTAAGAGAGAATAAAATTCTCTTTTTTTGTCGTTTCTCGTCATGTTATTCTTGTAAATTTCATTGAAAAAGGCTTTTCCTCATGTTATAATTAAATAATGGAGATGGTTATATGCAAGTGGTTATTGTAAACGAAAAAAGTAAGAAGAAACGACTAAATAAAATCCTTGAATGGCTAATTTATATGGTGGGATATGCGATTGTATTAATTTGTGTATCCGTGTTGTTTAAAAAGACTATTTATATCGATCCATCTTGTTTTGGATTATGGGGACTGATTGCTGCTATTATCATCTACATTTTAAATAAGACGATAAAACCAATTCTAGTATGGTTAACACTTCCTATTACCGCTCTTACATTAGGTTTGTTTTATCCATTTATCAATGTTTTTATTTTAAAAGTTGTCGATTTTATTTTACAGGATCATTTTGTTATTGATGGCTTCTTAATGTCTTTTGTTGTGGCATGCATGATTTCTCTTATGAATGCACTTATGGAAACGTTAATTATCGAACCAATTTTAAGGAGGGTGAAATAATATGAATCCTATTATGTTAGATTTGGGAATTATTTCTATTCATTGGTATTCTTTTCTTATTTTTATTGCTTTAATTATAGGTGGATGGATGGTAATTAGAGAAGCTAAAAAATGGAACATTAGTGAAGATTTTATTATTAATTTAGCATTTTATTTAATCCCCATCTCACTAATTGGTGCCCGTTTGTACTTTGTAGCATTTCACTGGGACTATTATAGTCAAAATCTTTTGGAAATTTTCGAAGTTTGGAAAGGCGGATTAGCGATTCATGGAGCCTTACTATTTGGACTATTGTTCGTTTTGTTTTATTGTAAAAAGCATAAAATTCATACCTTACGCCTATTAGATATTATTGTCGTAAGTCTTCTTCTAGGACAAGCCATTGGTAGATGGGGTAACTTTATCAATCAAGAAGCTTTTGGACCTGCTACTACCCTATCCTTCTTAGAAAGTCTTCATTTACCTCAATTTATTATCGATGGTATGTATATTGAAGGAACTTATTATCAACCGACTTTTTTATATGAGTCATTGTGGTGTATCATAGGTTTTATTGCTATTTTATTTATTCGTCGTATGAAATATATTAAAACGGGACAAATTACAGCTTTTTATTTAGGTTGGTACGGAATTGGTCGTTTCTTTATCGAAGGACTTCGCACGGATAGTTTGATGTTAGGACCACTAAAAATGGCTCAAGTGGTATCCATTATGATGATATTAGCAGGAATTATTTTATTTTTTATGAGAAATCGTGGTTCTCGTTTCCAAAATCGTTATAATGATAAGGAGAATATTGAAAATGGAACACTTTGATTGTATTGTGATAGGTGCTGGTGTAAGTGGGATGACCGCTGCTATCTATTTAAAAAGAAGTAATTTAAATGTTTTATTACTTGAAAAAAGCGCACCTGGAGGACAGATTAATCGAACGGCGTCAATTGAAAATTATCCAGGATTCCAATCGATTGATGGCCCTACTCTAGCAATGAATATATATGAACAGGTACAGAACTTAAAAATAGATTATCGTTACGGAAATGTCGAGAGTGTACGTGAAGAACATAATGATAAAATTGTGAAAACAGATATGGGAGAATTTAAAGCAAATACCGTGATCATAGCAACTGGACGAACTCCACGAGAATTGGGACTTGAAAACGAAAAACCATTGACAGGTCGTGGTGTTAGTTGGTGTGCGATTTGTGACGGACCATTATATCGTGATAAAATAGTTGCGGTTGTAGGTGGTGGAAATAGTGCGATTGAAGAAGCGCTCTATTTATCTTCTATTTGTAAGAAAGTAGTGATCATTCATCGTCGTAGCGAATTACGTGCGGATCCTATCCTACAAGAACATTTAAAAAATAAGGGAAACGTAGAATTTTACTATAATTGTGTAGTAAGCACATTAAACGAAAAAGATGGTCGTCTATCATCCATTATTGTCGATCATAAAGGAAATTCCGAAGAATTAAAAGTAGATGGATTATTCATCTATATTGGGTTTGAACCAGATACCAAATTTTTAAAAGAACTTGATCTTAAAATGGATGAAGATTATATTGTTGTTGATTCTAACATGGCTACTTCCCTACCTGGTATTTATGCATGTGGTGATGTCGTAAAAAAAGAAGTGTATCAAATTACAACGGCTGTAGGAGAAGGAGCGATTGCTGCGTTGTCTGTTAAAAAAGAGTTTGAGCGATAACATGTTATATCTGTAAAATTTTTGAAATATGCATAAAGATGAAAAAGAGAAAATAGAATTGGTTTAACATAGATAAACCTTTCTTTTTTCTCTTTTTATATGAGGAAATGTATTATTTGATATCATCGATCCACACTTTGTTTAGTAAATGGTAAACTTTGACTTTTTTTGATATAAATTTTAATAGTACATAATTTTTGCTATTTAATCCCTCCGGAAAAATATCTTCTGAAAATTCGACATGATCATGTACTTGTTCAATAATTTGAAATTTTCCAAAGAAAGTTAATCCTGTATATTCAAATGGATCGAAGCAATAAATACAACCATTTGGATTATGCTTGAGATTTTCTATTTTATCGGTCTCTTCATTGGTAGAAAAATAAAATTCTTTTATTCCATGATGTTTTAATTTGATTAATACACTTAAATCGGGATATCCATTTTGATTGATCGTTCCAATTACATAATGATGATTTTTTTTTACTAATTCAAAAGCAATTCTTTCTGCTTCTTGTTTATCCATAAATTCACCTCATTATTAAATTAACCAAAACTCATTTTCTTATTCCATTTATATTTGGTTTACAACGAATTTTATAAAGTAAGTATCAAAAAAATTTCAATTATAGTATAATATAATTGGGTGATTATATGCGAAAAAAAATTGTGGTTCTCGGTGGTGGAACTGGAATGTCTACGCTATTACGAGGATTAAAACAATTTCCTTTAGATATTACAGCAGTTGTATCGGTTAGTGACGATGGGAGAAGTACTGGAAGATTGAGAGAAGAATTTAAAACTCCCGCAGTAGGAGATATTAGACAAGTATTAGTAGCATTATCTGAGGTAGAACCATTGGTAGAAAAATTACTAAATTATCGCTTTGAGACGACAAGTGATTTGAATGGTCATGCGGTTGGAAATCTTCTTTTAACGGCGATGGCCAACATAAGTGGAAATATGTCAGATGGTATTGAATCGATCGGAAAAATTTTAAATTTAAAGGGTCATGTCTTGCCACTAACGGAAGATAATGTTATATTAATGGGCGAGATGGCAGATGGTGAAATCATCGAAGGAGAACATAATATTACGGAAGCAAATAAAGATATTAAGCATGTCTTTTATAAAGAACCACCAATTATTCTACCGGAAGTAATTAGAAGAATTGAAGAGGCTGATCTCATTATCTTAAGTATGGGAAGTTTATTTACTAGTATTATTCCCAATTTGATCTCCGATGATATTAGAAAAGCTTTAGCAAACAGTAATGCCAAAATTATGTATGTTTGTAATATGATGACACAACCAGGAGAAACTGAGCATTTTAATGTAAGTCATCATATCAGAATTTTAAATGAATATTTAGGAACGAGAAAAGTAGATATTGTGATTGCAAATACTGGAAAAATAGATCAGGAATTGATTGATAAATACGCATCTTTAGAGCAAAAGGATCCAGTTTTCTTAGATATCGAAAATTTAAAGAAATTAAAGGTTCAAATTATTGAGGATGACTTTGTTATGATCGATAATGGAACCCTTCGTCATAATGCAATGAAGCTGGCATTTCATATTTTTTCTAGTCTTATATAAGTGGGTGAAATTATGTCTTTTACAAGCATTGTAAAAAATGAAGTAAGTAAATTGGAGACGATTGATTCGGAAAATATTTCAGAGTTATCTGCGCTTGTGAGAAATATTGGTACTTATGGTGACTCGATTAAAATCACGACAGAAAATGCTAGCGTAGCGCGTCGAATCTATGCATTAGTAAAAGATATATATGATATTTCGTCAAAAGTATCGGTGCGAAAAGGATATAATTTTAACCGTAATTTATTTTATGTGTTAGAAATAAAACAAAAATGTGATTTGATTTTAAATGATTTATCTATTTTAGATGAAGGAATTTATCTTTCTGTTCCTAAAAATTATGTGGTCGATGATAGTGAACTTACAAGAGCTTATCTACGTGGATTATTTCTCGCCGTTGGTAGTGTCAATGATCCGAAAAAATCTCGTTATCATTTAGAATTTTTAGTCGATGATGAAGAATATGCGAAATTTATTTCTGGTCTTTTAAATCGCTTTGATTTGAATAGTAAGCTTTTAAAGCGCGATTTAAAGTATATGATTTATGTAAAAGAAGCAGAAAAAATTGGTGATTTCTTACGTATTATCGATGCCAGTAATGCGGTTATGTATTATGAAGACATTCGAATTTATCGCGACCATAAAAATATGACGAATCGATTAAATAATTGTGAACAAGCGAATGTTGATAAAATGATCCACACAGCTCGAGAACAGATTAAAGAAATCGAACTTTTAGAAAAGGCTGATGTTTTTGAATTATTAGATGAAAAAGTAAAAGAGGTTGCTTATTATCGAAAAAAATATCCGGAAGTATCTCTCACAGAGTTAAGTGAAATCATCAGTATGGAGACAGGTGTGACGATAACGAAGTCGGGACTGCATCATCGTTTCAAAAAAATCAAAGAACTTGCAAATAAAATAAAAGAAAAAGGAAGTTCAGATTGAAATGCACCCCATAGAGTAGACACAATAAAAAAGGAATTTACAAATAATATGATAAAATACACTTCCGAAAGGAGGTGTATTTTATTATGGCTTCGAAAGGGCAAAAATTTAAAAAATATACTTTAGCTCAAAAAGAAGAAGTATTAGCTAAATATATTGAAGGATATTCAGCAAAATATCTGGAAGAAATATATGGAATATCTAGAAAAACAATTGAAACTTGGAAACAAAAAGTTTTACATCCTGAAAAATATCTGGGTCAAGGACAAAAACGTGGTAGACCTAAAAAAGATTTAACAAAAGAAGATTACAAAGAAAGATATGAAATATTAAAAAAATACCAGGCCTTCCTCAAGGCACAACGAGAGAGAAAGTAACTTTTATTAATCTATATAGA
>CALVJD010000072.1 GCA_944332005.1 uncultured Bacilli bacterium | reverse complement strand
GTTGTTCTTGCTTATTTTCTTGTGATCCCAATCCCAAACGATAAAGTAAGCGCATCATACGCATCGAATCACGAACCGGATATTCGGTCGCAAAATCCATATAAGGTTGTACAGTCGAATCCCCAGCCTCAATTTTTTCTACCAAGCGCTGCAATCCTGCTTTAAAAATATCAGGAGCCGTGGCAATCGAGCGACGTAAAGCGACGGGAACAGTATAATGTTGAATTAAAATTTCCAAACTTTTTAAATAATATGGAAGCATTAAATTGATATGATGCAAATTAGCTTTATAATAACGATTTAATTTCGTATATTGAAGTTTAAATACCAGAAATCCAACAATCAATGAAAATAAGATGGTAATAAAGCTCAAATCAGATAAAAAGAAGAAAAACAACGCTACAATAGCAACAAGTGCATTTCGAACACGCATTCCAAACATCTTTTTCACATCGATATCTGATCCATATCTCACTTCCAATAAAAAGCGATAATCATCTTCCATTAAAAAGCGAAAGTAAGGTTCTGTCTCTTCGACAAATTTATGGGAGTCTGCTACTCCTGAATAAAAACAAATAAAGATTACAATAATCGTAATTGCTATAAACATCATATTACTCTGCACCTACATTCTCATTATAATATTTTTCACCACTTAGTAAGAAATAGGTATTGATGATCACAATGCCATGTAACAACAATTGAACAAGAGGGTTATCTAACATTTGAATATATGAATCTACCCCCAACAAAAACTGTACTAACATAACCATCAAATAAAGAACGATTCCAAATTGTAAAAATTTCTTGTGATAAGTCGCACGATCAATACGGTCACGATAAACACTTTCCACTAACATATCGATATCCAATGACATATTTTCTAAAGATCCAGCTGAGTCTTTCGCTCCCTCATTCGTAATTTGCAAAAAAAGTTGATGCATATTACGAACAATATAATAATCGTATTTATGATTCATATATTCGATCGATTGATCGATCGTTCCATTTTGATAAGCCATATCGATCATCATCTTGACATCACTTTTGACAGGATCTTCTAAAACACCAGATTCATAAACTCCTTCTACTGCTTTTACAAACGATTGTGTCGTAGCAAATTCCATAATGACATTCGTCGTATACACTTGAATTTGTTCAAATATAAATTCGCTGTAAATACGTTTACATCTTAAATATGTCAAGTATGGAATCAAAGTCAATGAAATCAAAGAATAAATAACCGATATAATTAAATTATAAAAATATAAATAAGATATAATAAAAGACGCAACTGCAAACACCGTAACTTGAATAGCATATTGCCTTGGTGTATATTCTTGGCCCAATTCTTTTACTTTTTCTCTTACCGTTTTAAAAGAATAAGGGGCATACTTTTCATATAAAACACTCGCTTGATTGGCAACATATTTATACACATTTTGCCCACTATTTTGGCGATAAACAACAATAAAAATAATAATAAATGCAATGGAGCCAAAAATCAACAATTCCATATTACCCCTCCTTTTTAATTAATATCTTCAAAATTCAACGTTTCAACCGAACGGACAGGTTGAGCTTGCGAAGGTGACACAAATGAAGGACTCGAAGCAGCTACGCGATTTAAATTAGCTGTTTGCGCTGAAGATGGTGAAACATTCGCTGTTTGACTTGGCATCACTTTTGACGAAGTAGTAGCTACACTAGACGGTTTCACCTCTTGAGGTGCTGCTTCCTTGTCAGTCTCAACTTCGGCAGCCGGACGACTTAAAATTTCTTTTGGTAATTCTACTCCTTGCCCTGCCAAATATTCGATCAAATATTTAGAAGGTGCATGATGATACTCTTTTCCAAATGTATCTTTTTTATAAATAACATTGTATTTTGCTTCGTTATCTTCCGTAACATAAAATTCCGTCACTTCGGCAATTTCACGAACAAAGCGATGAGTTACTTTATCTTGGTAACCACGTACATAGACACCTAATTGAACATAACGATAAATTGATTTTAAGAATTGATCGATATCCTGATTCGTCTCTAGTAAGCTATACATACGGTTTGGAATACTTGCAGCTTTATCAGCGTGAATCGTCGATAAGATGTAGTGCCCAGATGAGATTGCGTTACGAATCGCCATAACGGCTTCCGCACTACGAACTTCCGATAATAAGATCCACTTTGGATTTTGACGCATACAAGCTACCAAAATATCACTATAACTTGCAATGTTGTTCGTTTTCAATGCCACTATATCACGATGAGGAAAAATGCGATCCAAGTGAAGTTCTAATGTATCTTCTACTGTAATAATTTTTTCGTTTTCTTTAATCTTGGAACCAAGATACTTAATAAACTCCGTTTTACCAGAACCAGTTTCTCCACATACGATAATATTACAATGTCCTTCCACACATTTAATCAAAAAATCATGAACTTCCAAAGTAATATATTTATCAGCAATAATCTTCTCTTTTTCTAATCGAATTTTAGCTGGTGTTTTACGAATTACCACGGCAATTCCATTACGTGCAATCGAATCATGTAAAAAATTAAGACGCAATTCCGCACTTTCCGCATCCAACATGGGATATGCCATGTTAAACGTTTTTCCCATGACATTCGCGCATTGAAACGCTAGTTTTTCCATGAAAGCATTATTAATAGCAGGATCTTCGATGCGATAATTTCCCTTTGACAATGTTTTCAAATGAATCTGACCATTATTACTATAAGAAATATCAGTAATATCATCATTCGATAAATATGGTTTTAAGGGACCAAAATCAATTTGGGAGAACATATTATCATTCATAATTATTCTCCTTCTGGAACGTTGTTTTCGGTATTATTGTTATCTTCTTCCAATGGAATGTTTACCGTTTTAGAATTGATAAAGTTTCTCAAATATTCCGTTCCAACTTCTGGTGTTCCACCAGTATCTACAGCTCCACCATGTGGTACTGGGAAAACTTCTACTGAATATTCACTCATAAATTCTGCTTTTCGTAACAAGATATGAAGCTCTTCACTAACACCAAAAATCAAATACGCAGGTGTTCTACTTTCAGAAGTGTTTTCAAACACATCTTTTCCACTACTATCTTTGACAGCTAACACTTCGATATTTTCGATCAATTTACCTACCATAATTTGACCAGAATCATCTTCGGCTTTCATATAAATATCGATATAGTTACCAGGGAAAATAGAATTTCCATAAGTAGATTCCATCGTAACACGGAAATTGTATGGAACTTCTCCCTCTCTTACTTGTGTAAACGAAGAATCTGGCAAATCTTCTGCATCGATTAAAACATCTTGGTAAAACATACTTCCTTCCGGAATCACCGTATTGATATTCGAGTACTTACCAACAATCAACGATTGACTACGAACTACGTTCGAACTAACACCAACTGCTGGTACCGAAATATAAGTAACCATGTCACTTGTAATCAATTGTCTTGGTTGAATTGTCTGTTTTGCAACTGGAACTCTAACTGGTGATACTTGACTATTAATTTGTGCGTTATAACCAAAATAAATAATAGCCATGATAATAATAACTCCTAATATGGTAACCACATTTTTGTTTTTGAAAAATCTTTTCACTGTAACAATAATATTATTCATTTTCCTCTTCCTTTCTTTAATATGGTACTTCTAAAATAGCATCTAGTCGGTTTTCAATATCAAAATCCATGATTTCATTGGTAATATTAGTCTCTTCCGTGCTAGATACTTTTAGACTGACTTTAGGTGGTTCCTCATTCACATCGTAAATTTCCACAACATAAGTACGGGATAAATTAGCATTTTCAGCAAAACGACGAACGAAATTTTCCACAAATTTTTCGCGATCGATACGAATCGTACCATCCGCTCGATAAGAAGCTAAGTCAAATGCATCGATCATAGCAGCTTCCGTCGTTTCTTTCAACAAATTATAATTATGCTCATCAGTATTTGTCAAACTTTGAAAGAAATAAATAAAAGCAATTGCTATAACGCCCAATACGACGATAAGCACGCCCCAATATGACTCTTTCATGCCATCTCACTTCCTATCCTTTATCTGCACACGACATAAAGTCGACTCTGCTAGCGCTTGCACATGTTCCACTAAAGTAGGTACTAAAATTAAAACTAGTTCCTTCTCCACTAACCATACCATGTATGAAATTACTCATACATCTAGTACCTTTCCCAGCATCACAATTTAAGTTAAAGTCTCCATAATCATCGACTAATTGATTATAGCGACGAATCTCTTTGATAATTTGTGGTGTCAAAGTAATTTTATAAAGTGGTTCTAATTGATATACCTCATCCCCACTCACACCACGATTATTCGTAATATAACTATCGACTAAACCTTCCTCATCCCAGTTAGCTCCCGGAGTTCTTCCTTCGCCGTTTTCTCCTGGGAACGCAACATCTTGACTACCTAATTTAATCGTACGATAAATCACATCGATTCCGTTAGCCTGTAGGCAATCATCACCAGAACAATTGTCGCTTCCACCCTCATCGCAATAAGCAGGTTTGTCTTCTTGTTCACATTCTTTACCTTCAATATCATTTTTAATATCGATATAGCACATATAATCCGCTGTTTCTTCGATATAAGGATCAAAGTGACCTTGAGAACCATTAATATGACCAATTCGACTATAACTAATACTAATATCGTATCTTCCAGGAATCAGTGAAACACTGATAGGAATTACATTTGCTCCTAGATCAATATAAGCACCATTCGCAGATAAATTACTTGGAATACTTGTCGTAACAGCACCATTTACTTTTGAAACGTAGCGATAAGTAGTAGAATCTAAACTATATTCGGCATATGCATGAGAAACTGAAGTTTTTGAACTAACATTAATTCCTGCAACATTTAAAGAAGTACGGTTACCACTATAGGTACAATAATCGCCACTACATTCATAATGTACCAAATTACAATCTGCACCTTGACAATACGCAGGAGCACTATTGGAACCACTACCATTTACATTTGCTTGAGCACTACCATTCGAAACAGGATCTGTATATGCGTATTTAGAAGAACTTAATACTTCATCAGTGAATGAATAGTTGCTATCTGCTGTATAAGTAAACGTTACCAGTGGTTCTAAGTTATACTCGAATTGGAATTCATTACAATTATTTAAAATTTGTTCCATCTTTTGACGGTTTTTTTGGGCTGTTATATAACGGTTATATGGCGTTTGGGTATCAGCACTATCCATGCTACAACCAGCATTCGTATATCCTAACCCTTGATAGCCATTGTTGTTGTAAATCTGATAAGAATTGCTATCATAATACGTTCCCCAGTACTCCGGATTCTGGCGACAAGTTCCTCCATCTTCATAATAACCGGAAGGGCAATGAGCCGTTCCCACTACCGTAGTACTCCATACTTCATTTACCCAACCGCATCCATCAGGAGCGTTGTAATTAGAACAATAGCCAGGCGTATAATTAGAAATAACACATTGATTGCCACTAACATCACCATAGTCACACACTTTACCCGTAGTAGAAGAACAACGCTTATCTTGAGGATGCGCAGTCGCACTTTGAGCAGCTTGCTGTTTCCTTACAGCATTTTGCCAATCATTGTATGCGGTAATTTCTGTAAGAACATATCCGTTATACTCTTTAATAAAAGTATCTGTATTGACGCCTTCTGTAAATCCATTATCTTTAAATGATTTACAAGTTCGCGTTCCTGTAAAACTAATAGGTCCCCATACATTTGAAATTGGACTAGAACCAACGGTAAAATATTGTCCAGCTTGAAATGTATAATCCGCTCCAGGAAACAACGTGTATACTTCTTCTATACAATAAGCTTTACAGTATTTTTGCTCATCAGTCGGTTGACTTCCTTCTAAATAATACTCTTCTTTATTCGTCGTACATTGTTTGATTTCATCAAAAGAAGGATCGGAATAAACCCCTTGAACTTCACAAGTTCCTGCAGGCGTTCCTTCTGGAACCGGACAAATCGTTTCTTCTGGTGGATTATCGCCACCACCATCTTCATCACATTGTTGATAATATTCTTCTTCAGTAACTTCTTGACCGTTTAATCCATAATATTTTCCGGTATTACTGTTATAATAACAAGCAAGTTCTTCTGCACATTCAATCATATATTGATCAAACGAAACCTCTTGGCCATTGATACCATAGTAAGTATTCGTACTACTATCGTATTCACAACTTCTACTTCTTCCCTCACACTCGTAAGAACTCATTTCACTTTGAGCACCTAACGTAATCATTCGCTGTCTACCGCCTTCACAAGCTGCTTCCCAAATAACAACAATTCCATTAGAACTCATACCAGCTATGCGATTCCAGTCTCCTGAAAATCCTTTTTCAATTTCTGCTTCGGAATATTTTCCGATCCTCTTTAAATATCCAACCACATATTCCTTGGCAGCCGATCTACTAAGACCCCAGGCATAACATTGAGCCATTGCATAATAGTAGTCTGCTAGCGCAGCAGAACTATAGCGGCGAACAAAATTAAGAGCTTGTACATATTTAGCATTTGATGTTGTCGATACCATACGATACATCGTCCCATTGTAACTTTTTAATTGTGGATCAATACAGAGTGCCGTTACTCCTCCTAAGGTCATACGAGCAAAGTTTCGTCCATTTACCGTTGTAAATCGTCCAGAACGTAAAGTTGCATATCCGACCATTGGAGCAGCTTCAATTTTATTCGGTTTCCAACTAAAAATACACATCGCTGCCATTAAAAACAAGCAAACTCCTGCGATTTTAATCATCTGTTTATAGTTTTTTTTCATTTCACTTCACCGCCTTAAAAGCCAAAGGTATCTTTCTTTCGATTGTAATAAATAATATATCCTCCACCAAGAATAATCAGTGGCAAAATAATATAATAATAATTCAGATAAAATTCTAACAAATAAGGAAGCTGAGAATCATCCTCTTCTACTGTATCCTCGATTGGCTCTTGTTTTAAGCTTTCTTTATAGCGATTCACCTGACTAATAAATTCCTCTTTTGAAAGCCCATGGTTAGACCATTTTTGACATAATTGATAATCTGGAACATCACTACATACACTTTCTTGATAATAAGGATTATAAGTAGGTAAATTGACATAAATCACAAATAATACTTCTTCGGTACAATCTGTAACACCGGTATAAACTTCGAATTGATAAGTTTGTCCATCTTGAAAACCATTTAATGTAAGTTCACTCATGTCTTTACTAGTATCAGGTTCATAAAGCACATTATTCGTAACATCACGGATAATTAAATCTTTATAAAAATTTGCAAACTGAATCGTAAATAATGCGTCTTCTCCGACGATTTCATAGTCATAGCTTGTTGTAATATTAGAAGCAAGTGATTTCAATCTAGATGCCGTTTCATATGGACAAGCATAAAGCGCATGGATATTTACTGGTATGACAGTTAAAATGAAAAGTAATAGTATCTTCATTATTCTTTTCATCTCTACCATCCTCCATTATAGTATTATAACATTATTATGTCCTCAATTTAAAGAGTTTTTCGCAAACTTTACATTATTTTAAAGAATAACGATATGTTTTATTTCGAACTTTTAAAATAAGGGTAATGTTATCTGCTTGTTCGACTTCTTTCAATAATTCAATATAATAGACATTCGTTTGTGGTTGATGACTTGGTACCACTTCTTTTAAACGGACAGTCTGTGTTTTTACCTCTTCATTTAACTCATATTCTACGGTTCCAACCAAATTCATTAAGTCATAAAAATCATAAACACCTGAAATTTGCACACTTGGATCAAGTTTCATATTCGCACTAATCTTTAATAATGTTTTATCATAAGTATTGTTGATACTAGGTTTCAAATATTCAATTGATTCATAACATTCATTCGTTCTAACACAAAAACGATACGTATGGGTAAAAGATGGCGCAATTTCATATCCGGTTATCGTAATTTGTGAATCGTTCCATATACTATCTTTTAAATCGATCAGTTCATTGGCTTTTATTTCATAACTCTCTTCATTCTTATCTAGATTGTATGGATTCATAGCGACATGAATGGTACGAGGTTCTAGAGAAGACGTTAAATTAGTACTATCTTCGACACGAAAACTCATCTTGCTACTTAAAAGATGATTAGGAACTTCATATACCAGTAAATAGTTGACAGTTTCTTCTCTACTGATCGATTGATTATCATAGGAGTTCCCTAGATCGATAAGACGATCCCGATAAGCATTATTATGATAAAATTTGTGTCCATCAACTTCTAAAGCAACCGTAGCTAAATCTAATTTGTAGTCTTTCACTGTTTTCCTTTTAATATTTAAATTGACAATTACTAAACTCATTCCCTCTGGTGCAATAGTGGTTCCTTTATAGTCTTTAGTCGTAATATAGCTGTGATCGATTCGCATCGTAAAACGAGTTGTCGCAAAATAACTACTAGCACCATAATTTTTGTTGTAGACCGTTCGATTCATAAAAATGAGAAAGCCAATTGTAACAAATGCAATAACAGCAATGAGATTAATTAAATATTTATTTTCGACATAAATGTATTTGGCGTAACGCAACGTTCTACGTAAATCACGCTTAGTCTTATCAGTATCGATTTCCAGGTTGACTTCAAACTCTTCACGGTCGGTTTCTTCTACTTCGATCGCTTCTAAATCTTTAGTAAAATTAAACTTTTTGACATCAAACCCAGTCGCACGAACAGCTAACAAAATAGCTTCAAGCCACTCGGCAATAAAAATGGCCATCACGATATCACGCACAGCTCGAATCACACGAACATCAACTTGACGCAACTCCATAGTGGTAACGGTATCATTCGCATAGACAAAAAGCACTATCGCAGCAACACAAACGATGATATTGACAATATAAAAAGTAATGGGTTTCTTCTTTGTAAACATCAAACTGATAATAATGATCGATGCAATGATGCATAAAAAAGGTACGATAAACATCCAAATATCAAAAAGAGAACTTGTCAAATCTTGGCCAATGACATTTTGTGTCACCGATAAATAATCGTTAAAGAAGCTAAAAATAGCATTCGTTCGATAAATTAAATAGCCTACCAAAATCGTCATAATAAGATGAATCAATTTAAAATGTTTGGCTAAAAAGGCATACGGTTTACGTAATATCATCTTATCCACCCTCTATTCTTATAGTTACAGTATACCTTAATTTAAAATAAAAAAAAAGAAATTTTTGTAAATTCCTATAAATTTTCACAAAGAAAAAAGGTAAATTTTTTTTACCTTAAATATTTTGTTATGATCGATTCAATATCCTGTTCAAAATCTTCTTTGAACAAATAATCTTTAAAGCCATCTTTCAAATAATGGTCTTTAATAAAATCTTTTTTCTTATCGAGCATAATAATCACTGGTGTATGAAATTTTTTTGTTTTTTTCAGCTCTTGCATAATCATATAGGCATTATCAGGTTTCATTTCATCATCCATGATGATAAGATCATACTTTTCTCCAGCTTTTACTTTATCAATACACTCTTTTCCAAGCAAAATAGCATCTATTTCTAAACCATCTCTTTTTAGCACTTGTTCCATTTTCGCTAGTTCGATACTATCATCATCAACTAATAAAATATGTTTTTTAAGCTTCCAGTCATTGCTATATTCTTCGATGTTATCTATTATCGTATCTTCTTTTTTAGTAACCACTCGTTGATCTAGTGTAACAATAAATTCTGATCCCTTTCCGATCTCACTTTTGATATTCAATGTACCACCAAGCATTTTGATGATTTTAACTACTGCTGATAGACCGACATCTAATTGATTTAAACGATCCAATTCTTTTTTCGATAATTCTTCTTTCTGAGACAGAATATTATTGATCTGTTCGATTCCCATACCGATTCCCGAATCTTTTACTGATATAATCAAGCGACACACATCATAACGTTCTATCACATTGATATCGACGGAAACCATTCCTTTTTTCGTATATTGAAAGGCATTATAAATAATGGATATGAGGACTTGTTTTAATTTAAGAGAATCACCATATAAACTTTCCGGCAACGATTTATCTACATTATAAAGAAAACGAAGATTCTTATCCCCCAATTGATTTTGTGCTTTTCTCTTGATATCCTCAAATAATTTAGGTGCATGATAAGTAGTATTAAATAGACGAATATGATTCATATCCATCGTAGAAATGTTCAACACATTATGAACCATAAAATAGGCATTATTGGCACTTGTTTCTATATGATTCAATAACTCGGCACGTTCTTTCTCATCTTTACTGTTGCAATAATTATGGATATCTTCCAAAATATTGGCAATTGGTTCTTTCACCTCTTGCGACATTTTGAATAAAAAGGTGGATTTGTCATCGATCGAGTTTTGTACTAATTCACGATTTCTAAGTAACTCATTTACCATTTGTAAATCAGGGTTTTCAATCGTAAAATACATCAAAATGGTAACAAACGCAAAGACAGAATTAATGATAATCAATCCTGGATTAAGGGTTCTTAAAACGAAGACAAAAATCATGAATAAAATTAATACAAATAATGGATAATATTTTTTATTGCTGATATTTTTCCTATTTTTCCAAACACAAAAGATATCAAAAACGATACAAATTCCACCTACGATATAAAGCAAATTCGTCGCAGGTCCATAAGAATATAAATAGGTCCCATCATTATAATAATAAAGTGGCAAGAAGTTTACTAACGCAAACATCAGGACATAAGCAATCATAATAAATAGCCAAATTTTTCGCTTATTTTTTTGAATTCGTTCATAAAAGGTATGCTTTGATTGGAACGATACAAAGAAAATATAAACTGTAAACGTAAATTCCCAAGTGAGTAGATAAATCACAAATAACTTGTTAATAAACGTATTTATGATAGTATAGAGTGGGGATACATCCATATTATATAGAAAATAGCAACATCCTAATTCTAATAGCAAACCAATTACATTGATGATCATCATAAAACTATAAATGCTATTCTCCGTATTCTTAATCTTCTTTTTCGAAAAATAAACGATTGAAATCATAATGCTATAAAGTAAACTGCAACAAATAGTAGTAATGCCTATCAACATCTTACACACCTCTTCTTTTTCTTATTTATTATTATAAATGTAATGTTTTCGTATACCTTGTTTGTAGAAGTTCTTTTTGCTTCTCGGCATCTTTTTTCTCTAATGTAAGATAGTCCACTTTCCCAATTGGCGTAAGTGGTAATGCGTTCTCGATTTCGTATTCAACAGGCTGAGCATATTCGGCCAAATATTTTTCACATAGAGCTTTTAGTTCTTCACAAACTTGATGTGTATTAAGACTAAAAGATTCATTTAACACAATATGAGCTTTTGGCAAATTCCCTTGTGCATGATCAAGATCACTGATACCAACCACCGAACAAGCCTTGACCGCTGGATGAGTGGTGATGACAGTTTCTACTTCACTTGGAAATACTTTGAATCCATCGTGACGAACGATCATTCTTTTCATACGATCGACAATAAATAATAAGCCATCTTCATTCATATAACCGATATCACCAGTATGTAACCAACAGCGTCCATCTTTATGAGGACGTATCATATCTTTTGTCGCTTCCTCATTCTCATAATAGGAAAGCATCGTATTAGGACTAATAATACAAACTTCTCCACGTTCTCCATAAGATAGTTCTTCACCAGTTTTCGGATCAAAAATAGAAATCGTCGTATGTGGGAATGGTATTCCTACACTACCGATCGCATTCGCTTCATTCGAAGTACAAGCGGATACCGCTCCTGTTACCTCCGTTAATCCATAACCCTTGACAACAAGATAAGGACATCCATGTTTTTGTAAATAACGGTTTGTATTATGTTCCAAATTTTCATCCATTTTATCACCACCAACGGTTGGTGCAATGATATAAGATAAATCTGAATTTAAATATTTTTTCAAGCCTAACTTATGTAAAAATAGATCCAATGATGTATCTTCTAATTTTGGATGATCGATTAAAAATCCATAGTGGGAAGGTACGCCCGTCATATGATTTGGACGATATTTTACCATATAGTGCGCAAAATCTTTCGGATCGAACTGTGGAATTAAAATCACTTCCATACCACAAGCAAGTGGCAAATGAAGTCCATTTCCAACTCCATAAGCAATAAACGTTGGCATAATATTTAACCAATTATGAGAAGATTGAAAATCAAAACCAGCCTGAATACAATCGAATGCTGCTGCATTCAAATTGTCATTTGATAACACGACACCTTTTGATTTTCCTGTCGTTCCCCCCGTGTGAACAATAACCAGCGGTGTATTTTTAGCATACTGTGGATATCTCTCGATTCCTTTATAATTTTTGCCTGAATTTAGGAAATCATTCCATTTGATACATTCGCCAGATTTGGAATAATTTTTCTTTTTACTCTTCCATTCTTGTACAAACTCTTTCGCTTGATATCCCAGTTTCAATCCCATAGGAAGAGAATCAGCTGGTGACACTGTCACAATATTTTGAATATTTGTGTGCTCTTTCAAATTTCTTAATTTATCCGATGCTACATCGATCGAAACAATGAGTTTAGAATCTGTCATTTTCACATATTCTTCAATCTGTTCCCTACTTTTTCGTGGATCGACCATATTGGCAACTGCACCAATTTTACTAAGTGCATAAATCATATAAACAGCCTCTGGTGTAGTAGGCATCATGATGGTAACATTATCTCCTGTTTTTACTCCATAACTAAGAAAAGCCTTAGCAGTATCATCGATATTTTGAAAAAGTTCTCGATATGTAAAGGTTCGATCATAGTAACGCAACGCAACACGATCCAGATTATCTTTATTTTCCTCTTTTATATAACCATATATCGTATTTTCAGGTAACTTCGACGCTAGTGCCTCCTTCGTATAAAATTTTTCCCACGGTCTATCCACCGATGGATATCCTTTCTTCTTTACTTCTTGTTCCATAATATATTCCCCCCTTGAGTAAAGATTTTTTATAGGTAGACAAGTATGCATTCTCATCTATTTTTTGTACACAAAAATCACCCTATTGATAAGGAAAGTATAACATTTTTAGAAAAAAAAATAAAGTGTTTTTCACTTTATTTTTCATTGCCATATAAATTCAGTAACTTATCGTAGATACCTGGTTCCACACGATTCAAACAATTGATCGTAAGTTCTAGTGACTTTTGATATTCCCCTTTATAAAATAGAATCTCAGAATATGTTAAATTTTTATCCAAGTCTTCTACCGAAGTGCGATAACGATTACCGTAGACGATCGCCATTTCCGCAAACATAGCCGTCTTCATCATTTCTTTCGTTGTTCCATACAATTTCAGTACCAAATCACGAGCCGTATCGACACGCGTATTCAATACGCTGATCGTAATAGGTTTTTTATCCAGTTCACGTACAATTTCTTTAATTGCTGCCTGAGCTTCGTTCAATTCAACAAAGTAAGACTGCGGAATCACTGGTAAATTATATTCACGAATCTTATTTTTAGAGTCTTTTAAAATTGATTTTACTTCTTCTAATTGCTGACGAGCACGTACTTCATCTTCTTTCATCGAACCAATTGCATCTAAAGAATTATCTAATCGATCTTCGATTGACGCTAATTTATTGACTAGTACTTCTATTTCTTTCGTCAATTTTGAATAAGCAAACGTATTGTTTCCCGTATGATCAACCAAAACTTTATAATCTCCATTTAAACTTTTTAGCTCTTCTCTAACTTCACTCAAAAGCGATAGATCATCACTAGAAAGATTATAAACCTTTTTAATATCGTCAATCTGCGCAAAAATATCAGCAATCAAACGATTCATTTTTTCCAGACGATTCTTAAAAGCAGCATTCGCCTCTTCATAAATTCCACGATTTACTTTTTCTTTTTCAAAATCTGCAAATAGAGAATCAAAATAATCGAGTAATACTTTTAATTCGAATAGACTGTCTTCCAAGTTTAATACTTTTGCACGATCCAGAATATCACTTATTTTCTTATTCGCTTCATCGACATTGTATTCGACATTCAAATAATCGAGAGGATACCCAGCTTTCGTCATAGCCTGATAAGTATCTGTAATTTCTTTCATACGTTTTGGCAAAATCGAATCAGCCATAAGAACAATACCCGGTACTTCTTCAATTACGACACTCATGTGTTTTAACATTTCGTCGATTGCTTTCATGATCTGCGTTACTTCGGTATAATCATTATTCTCCATCGCGCGTTCGAAATCTTCAAAACGTTTGGCAATATTTTCAAATTGTAACGATACGGAATTAGCGATTTCGCCATATTCTGCTTTCGTATCGGTAAATTTTTGATAAAGTTCTCGATAAGTGGCTTTTAACTTCGTAATAATCGCACGATTACGTTCTTCACTCGTCGTAATTTCTTTAATTTCGTTTAATAAAAATTCCGATCCTTCACGTACTTTATAAATCTCCATCTCCAGTTTGGCAATTTTATATAAAGTACTTTTATAATCCATTTTCGATAGTGAATAATCGGCTTCTAACAGCATATCGGTAATCTTTGGAATTTGTTCTTTTTTGATTTCTGTCAAACGATCGTTCCATTCGTGATACATCGCTTCCAATTTATCGTTTTTCAAAAACGATTCAATTTTCGATAATTCTGGCATGATAGGAGCACTTTCGATCTGGTTTTTTTCAACCTCTAACTCTTCTAATCGTTTTTTATATTTCTTATTTTTATTCCCTTGAATTAAGTTTAATGTTACGACGATTACGATAACAGACACAAAAAAGAGTGTCACAAAAATCAATGTTATACTATCCATCGTATCACCTCGCTATTATAATCATACCACAAAATTCGACTTTTATCTCTATATTTTGTTTTTTTTTTGAAAAAATAAAAGAAAGAAGTTCTGTTTGTTCTTGACTTATCAAGGATTACATAATATAATTATAACTGCGTATTGCTTGTAGCAGCGTTGTTTCTGAAAATAGTAACGTGTTTATTCCCAATTTTGGAATATTAGTAACTTTAGCTGCAAAGCGAAGATATGAAAATAAACACCCTATTATTTGGCAGACAACCTCTTGTAATATGTAAATATAAAAGGAGGATGAAACATGGCAAGATATACTGGATCAACTTATCGTAAAGCGAGAAGACTTGGTTTTTCTGTTAGTGAAACTGGTAAAGAATTAGCAAAGAAACCTTATGCACCAGGACAACATGGACAAAGTCGTGGTAAGAAATTATCAAACTATGGTGTTCAATTACAAGAAAAACAAAAACTTCGTTATATGTATGGATTAAATGAAAAACAATTCCATAAAACTTTCGTTGAAGCTGGTAAGTTAAAAGGTGTTCATGGTGAAAATTTCTTAAAATTACTAGAAAGTCGTTTAGACAATTTAGTATATCGTATTGGCTTTGCAAATACGAGAAAAGCTGCTAGACAATTAGTAAATCATGGACATATTACGGTTAATGGTAAAAAAGTTGATATTCCATCTTATCGTTGTGTACCAGGTGATGTAATTGCAATTAAAGAACAATCAAAAGAACATCCTGCAGTGAAAGCAGCACTTGAAAATGTTCACAATCGTGTTGAATTTATCACTTACGATGAAAACAAGATGGCCGCTACTTATGTAAGATATCCTGAACGTAGTGAATTAAATGCTGATATCAACGAATCATTGATTATCGAATTCTATAACCGTTCATAAAAAGAGATTGAAAAATCTCTTTTTTTATTATCTTTCGATATCCATATATTTTTGATAAGTAGGTAAAATGCCTACTTTTTCTTTATTCAAACTTGGCTTCATTTGGAATACACCAGGAAAACAATTTCCTTCTATCAATATTGCTTCATGATCGGTAATCGCGACATCCCATCCAATATAAGCAACCTCTGGTATTTCTAAAGCAGCTTTTTCTACTAGGACCTTTGCTTCTTCAAAATGTGGTACTTGAAATCCTATGATCTGTTTTTTGGTAATTGGATGTTTTCCATAATAATGATCGTCCTTATCGATCGCCGGTACTAATACTTGCCCTTTCTCATTCGTAAAAGTATACATTCCTCCTCCAGAGAAATTGTCGATCACACCACCATTGCCAATTTTCAAGAGACTTTGCAAAAGATATGCTTTCCCATTTATAGAAAAAGTAAACATACGTAGTGTATTGACACTACCAGGATATAGTTCTTGCAAGTTTTTATGTTGCTTGATTACTTCTTCGACCAAATACTGTTTGTTATTCTTTAATCGTTCATATAAAGTTCTCATATCAGTCGAATCAACACTGATTTTTTCCACGCCAGTTCCACCATTTCCATCGACCGGTTTTGCAATAATTTCTTCTTTTCCAATCAAAAACTGTTCGAATTCATCGACCGTTGCTTCCTTTAAGGAAATCCAATCTCGTTTCACATAATTGGAAAAACGTTTATTGAAGATGATTTTATCGTCGAATAAATACCAATAAGCTCGATCATTATATTTCTTTATGATCGAATTGTTGATTCCCCTCGTCAAAAAGGTCTTACGTTCTTCTTTCTTTAAATGGTAAAATTCAAATTCCTGATAATCATAGTAGCCAGCTTGATATCGAAACCCACAATAAATCATATCACAGAAAATCCATAAAAAAGATTTATGTGCTTTCTTACTCACCTTTTTCGCAATCTTGATCATGTTACGATAATCCATGTGGATAATTCGTCCCCATACATATTTTAATTTTCTCATACTCTCACTACTCACTCTAAATATTATTATAGCATGTAATCAAAAAAAAAGTCACTATCTTTGCAAATAGTAACTTTTTATCTAATTTTTAAACTTTCCTACGTAATATTTCTTCTTTCCTCTTCTTACGACCACATATTTGGTATCGATGGCGTCTTCTTTACAAATGATATGCTCCAAATTCGTCACTTTTTTGCCATTGATCATAATAGAACCGTTGGATACGAATTCTCTAGCCTCTCGTTTACTAGACGCTATATTGTAATGGACTAAGAAATCCACAATATTTTCTTCACTTTCGATCATAAACTGTGGAAAAGTCTTCAAAGCAGTTTCAATCTCATGAGCCGTTAAATCTCCGATTTCCCCACTAAATAACACTTCGCTAATATGAACAGCACGTTCATATTCTTCCCTACCATGTAAGAAAGTTACCACTTCACGAGCAAGCGCTTTATGAGCATTTCGAAGATGAGGATTTTCTTTATGATCACGTTCTAATGCTTCGATTTCTTCTCTTGATAAGAAGGTAAATATCTTTAGATAATCGATGACCATTTCATCTTCGGCATTTAATAAATATTGATACATTTCATATGGAGATGTTTTTTCTTTGGAAAGCCATAACGCGTTTCCTTCACTCTTACCGAATTTATTACCATTTTTATCCGTCACTAATGGCATCGTAAAAGCATATGCTTCTTTTCCTGTTTTCTTACGAATTAGATCGACACCAGCTGTAATATTTCCCCATTGATCTGAACCAGCTACTTGCATCGTGCAATTTTTCGTTTCATAAAGATGTAGGAAATCCATCGCTTGTAACAGCATATAAGAAAATTCCGTAAAGGTAATTCCCGTATCCATTCTTCTTCTGATGATATCTTTATCCAACATATAATTAATATTGAAAAATTTGCCGTAATCTCTTAAAAAATCGAGTACATTCAAATCTTTCGTCCAATCATAGTTATTGACAACCTCAAAGCCAAATAATTCTTTTACTTGTTTCGTAAGTCCCTCAATATTATGTTCGATTTCTTCAATTGGCTTTATTTCACGTTCTGCGGTTGGTCTTGGATCACCAATTCTACCGGTTGCTCCGCCGATGAGTAAAAGAGGATGATGTCCACCTTCTTTTAAACGTTTTGATATTAAGAAACTAGAGAGATGTCCCAAATGTAGACTATCGCCGGTAGGATCCGTTCCAATATAGAAAGTCATTCCACCTTCATTTAATTTTTGTTCTAATTCAGGACTTGTAATATCTTTAATTAATCCTCTCCACTTTAAATCTTCAAATAATGTCATATTCTTCCCTCCTAATAATCACTTTCTAATCTTTTTTGGACAATTCCCATCTTACGAAAACAAGCTTTTTTCATATCTTGATCCGTAAATCCTAGACTGTATCCAAGTACTAATACTTTACTTAAAATAGTTTCTATTTTAGGTACTGTATAATCATGTCGAAATTCTGACACTGATTGATACAATTCCAAAAACTGCCAATCGAGAGTGCGATACATAAGATCCGAGGCCGTATTTTGAATATTAGCATGCAAATAGTTACAAAAACAAAGAACCATCGTTATTACATCTGCATATTCTTCCAATATGACTTCTTTTGAACTTGGACCTTTGATACTCCAATATTTAAAACATCTTGTTTCATTTGCCAATTCTCCAATTTCCACTAATAAAGAAAGAATATTCTTATCTCGCATACTCTCTAAATCAGCACCATATTTTTGAATAAATTCTAAATCTAATTTTTTATTTTGTTCATATACTTCTTCTAACCACATATACCCTCCTCAAATAAAAAAGCCATGATCAATTTAAGGGCGAAAATCCGCGGTACCACCTTAATTCATCATGACTGATCTTTTTCTTTTAACGCAAGCATACGATTGAACTCCAAATGGGTAATTTCATTATTTTTCCTTGGTTCATTTGCACCATCTATGAACTCTCTTATTACTAGAAAATAACTACTGACATTCTTCTTTATTCAATAATGTAACAACTATATCATATTCTATTTTTCTTGTCAACGAAATAGCACCTATTTACTTCTCATCCTCATGGATTTCTTCGATGATCTTTTCGATATTTTGGCCATAGGCAATCGATTCATCATAGACAAATTCTAATTCTGGTATATGGCGAATATCAACGCGATCAAAAAGTTTGCTACGAATAAACCCTTTGGCATTATTGAGTGCTTTTAAAGTTTCTTTTTTCTTACTTTCATCTAAAACCGTCACATAGACTTTCGCATAGCTTAAATCGCTTGCAACTTTACAATCTGTAACCGTTACAAAGTGAATATCTTTATCTTTTACTTCGGTTGCTAAAACATAACTAATTTGTTCTACTAACATGTCGGAAATTCTTTCAATTTTTATATTCATTCATATCACCTAATATTATTATACCTTAGGATATTTATTTTATCAATTTATTTCCAAAAAACATTTAAAAAGGCAGAACATAGTTCTGCCTTCAATCATTATTTTTTCACTTCTACCATTTCATAAGCTTCGATCGTATCGCCTACTTTGATATCACTAAAGTTTTCGATCGTAATTCCACATTCTAAGCCTTTTTTCACTTCTTTTACAGCATCTTTTTCTCTTTGTAAAGAATTGATTTTACCATCATAAATAACAAGACTATCACGAATAATACGTGCTTGGGCATTATTTTTGATGACACCATCTGTCACATAAGATCCAGCAATGGTTCCTACTTTCGAAAATTTAAATAATTGTCTTACTTCAGCCGTACCGATAACTTGTTCTTCATATTCCGGATCCAACATACCACGCATTGCGGCTTCCATCTCTTCAACTGCTTTATAAATGATATTATAAAGTCTAATTTCAACACCATTTTCTTTTGCATAATCTTTAATATTATTAGAAGGTCGAACATTAAAACCGATAATCAAAGCATTCGATGCTTTTGCAAGCACGATATCGCTTTCCGTAATCGCACCAACACTACTACGAATGACATTGACTTTTACACCTTCGATATCGATTTTTTCTAAAGAGTTTTTAACAGCTTCGCTCGATCCATTGACATCAGCTTTGACAATCACGTTAATTTCTTTTACGCCCTCTTGAATTTTAGAAAATAGATCATCGAGTGTAACAGCATTTGCTTTACTATTTTCTTTTAAACGAGCTTGTGTTTTTCGTTCTTCACCAATGCTTCTTGCTTGTTTTTCCGTTTCAAAGGCCATGAATTTATCGCCAGCCATAGGGGTATCGTTAATACCTGTAATTTCGACTGGTTCACTAGGAAGTGCTTCTGTAATATCTTCGTTTTTATCATTTTTCATCGTACGAACTTTTCCATAGGCAGTTCCAACGACAATTGGATCCCCTAGACGAAGGGTCCCATTTTGAATCAAAATCGTTACTACTGGTCCTAAGTGTTTATC
>CALVJD010000071.1 GCA_944332005.1 uncultured Bacilli bacterium | reverse complement strand
ATGTTCCACGTGAAACATAAATAAACGTAAAAAAATAAAGTAATGTTCCACGTGAAACATAGATAAACGTAAAAAAATAAAGTAATGTTCCACGTGAAACATAGATAAACGTAAAAAAAATATTGCCCGGGAAATAAAAAACGTTGATTTTAAAGTGAAAATAGTATATATTGTTAACGGCACAACATTTAAGTTTTGGACCAGGTCAGGATCGGAAGATAGCAGCCTCAGAAACCTCTGAATGTGTGTGCCTTTTTATGTATTTGGTGATAGTATGAATGAAAAATATATGATAGAAGCTTTAAAAGAAGCAAAAAAATCTTATAAAAAAGGTGATGTTCCTGTAGGAGCCGTGATCGTAAAAAATAATAAAATAATAGCTCGTGCTCATAATTTGAAAGAATGCAAACAAATTGCTACAAAACATGCGGAAATTATTGCTATAGAAAAGGCTTGCAAAAAGTTAAAAACATGGCATCTTGAGGATTGCGTTTTATATGTTACGTTAGAACCATGCTTAATGTGTTCTGGAGCTATTCTTCAGAGTAGAATTAAAACTTTAGTTTATGCAACTGCAAGTGAAAAGTTTGGCTTTGTTGAAAGTATTGATCAAGTTCTAAATAATAAAAAAAACAATCATAATGTTATGGTAACAAAAGGTGTTTGTGAATCAGAATCACAATTGTTATTAAAGAATTTTTTTAAAAATAAAAGGAGTTAAATTTAGTTTAACTCCTTTTATTATCAAAGGAAAAATGCTATAATGAAATAGACGTGGGGTGATTATATGTACCAAGCATTGTATCGAAAATATCGACCTTCCACATTTGATGATGTAGTTGGACAAGATGTGATTGTTAAAACTTTAAAAAACGAAATAACCCATAATAAATTAAGTCACGCATACTTGTTTACTGGTCCAAGAGGTACTGGGAAAACTAGTGTTGCGAAAATTTTGGCTAAAACTGTTAATTGTACAAATTTAAATGGATTTATCCCTTGTGATGAATGTGTTAGTTGTACACAAATTAATAATAAACAAACGACAGACATTATTGAAATCGATGCTGCTTCTAATAATGGAGTCGATGAAATAAGAGAATTAAAGAGTAAAGTGAATTTAGTTCCCGCTTCTAGTAAATATAAAGTTTATATCATTGATGAAGTACATATGCTTACAGTAGGGGCTTTCAATGCATTATTGAAGACATTGGAAGAACCTCCGGCCCATATCATTTTTATCTTGGCAACAACAGATCCTCATAAGATTCCAACAACTATATTGTCACGCTGTCAACGCTTTGATTTCAAAAAGATTAGTGAAAATAACCTGGTTCAACGATTACACTATATTGTAGAACAAGAAAATATTAAAATCGATCAAGATGCTCTTTTAGAAATTGCTAGATTATCTGATGGTGGTATGAGGGATTCTATCAGCATGTTAGATCAAGTTATTTCTTATGTGGAAGATAATCAAACAATTACCGTTAAGGATGTTCATGATGTGAATGGAACATTAACTCAAAAAGAAATACAGTTTTTGGTCAAAAGCTTAATTCATAAAAATATTCAAGAACTGTTTGAAATGATTGATCAATGTAATGATAGTGGTAAAAATTTAGTTAAATTGACAGAAGAAATTATTTTGTTTTTGAGAAATTTATTGCTGAGTAAAGTAGTACCAAAATATTTCGAAAATAATCAAATGAATTTGCCAATTTATCTTGAACTGAAAGATCAAATCGAATCAGAAAATTTATTGATGATGATTCATGAGTTTAATTTAGCGCTTAATGACATGAAGTTATCTAATAATCCTAAAATGATATTAGAATTATCGATTATTAAACAATTAAATAGTGAAAAAAAGCCGATTAATGTATCTGATACACAAAAAGAAAATTCCTTGAAAAAACATGAAAAAAAGGCGTTTCATGATGATCAAAATGAAAAAACAACGATCGAGGTGAAAACAAAACGCAGTTTAACTTTAAATTTAGCATCTGATTCCTCTAACTCAGAAATTAAAAATGAAGTATCATCCAAAACGACCATTAAATATTTCCCGGGAAAAGTTTTTGATGAAACTAAAATGGAAGAATTGAAAAAGTTGAAAGCAATTCGAATCAATAATGCTTTAGCAAGTTTTAATAAAAGAGAATTACTTGAATTTAAAAAACAGTCAGACTTGTTACATACTTATCTTTTAGATGCTGATTATTCAGAGTGGGTATCCATGATTTTGGATGGAACATTAAAAGCTATTGGGAATGATTATTTGATTTATGTTTTTCCAAATGAGCGATTATCGGAAATTTTTAATCAATCGCTTATCAATATTGATGCAGTTTTAGAAAAGGTTTTTCATAAGAAATATCATGCTATTTCGACTGACATGAATGAATGGGATAAAATCAAAAATGAATTTAATAATAAAACGAAAAAATATGAATACGAAGAAGAAACAATCGATTTGAATGATCTTTTTAAAGAGGAAGAAGAAAATGATAAAAATGAAATCGAATCATTATTTGGTGATTTAGTACATTATGAATAAGAAAGAAGGAATAAAATGAATATACAAGCAATGATGAGACAAGCGCAAAAAATGCAAAAAGATATGATGAACGAGAAAGATACTATCGATAAAATGATTTTTGAAGGGAAAAGTTCTATGATTAGCGTTCAGATGAATGGTAAAAAAGAACTTTTAAAAGTGAAAATTGATGCTGATAGTTTGGAGAAAGACGATATTGAAATGATTGAAGATATGTTAGTTGTCGCTGTAAATAATGCAGCAAAGCAAGTGGATCAAGAAACAGAAAAAAGAATGGGTAAATTTACCCAAGGGATGCCAGGATTATTTTGATGGGATATCCTAAATATATTCGTAATTTGATCGAATGCTTTAAAAAGATTCCTGGTATTGGAGAGAAAACAGCTGAAAGATATGCTTTGGCTTGTATGGAATTAGATGACAATATATCAGAACTTTTTGCCGAATCTGTGCGAGATGTGAAAACGAAGATAAAACGATGCAAAATTTGCAATAATTTATCGGAAGATGATGTTTGTGAAATTTGTAAAGATAATACAAGAGATCATCAAACTATTTGTGTAGTAGAAGAACCGAAAAATGTTATCTCTTTTGAAAAGGTAGGAACCTATCATGGAGACTATCATGTGTTAGATGGATTGATTTCACCGTTAGATGGTATTAATCCTGATGATATTAATATCGATACTCTTATTAAAAGAATTGAAGATCATGATATCAAAGAAGTAATTATTGCTGTTAAACCAAGTATTGAAGGAGAAACAACGGCTCTTTATATTTTAAAAAAATTAGAAGGTATGAATGTTATTGTCTCCAAGATTGCTCATGGGGTTCCTCTGGGGGCTGATATGGAATATATCGATTCTCTTACTTTGGAGATGGCACTCGAGGATCGCAAAAAAATTTCTCGTTCATAAAACAACATTAGACTCATAAAATATTATGGGTGAATTTTATGAAAACGATATTAAAGAAATTATTTCATATATTAAAAAAAGTAGTTTTTAGTGCTTTTGTATTATATGGTTATAATCTGATTGTATCGCCATTAAATTTGATGGTTCCAATCAATATCATTACTGTATCAGCACTTACTATTTTAGGATTACCAGCTTTATTATCGTTTATTGTGATACTATTGGTAGTCTTTTGAGGAAGTGAAATATATGTTAGATGATTATAAGGATTTGCAACCTATCGTGTATCGTATTTTAAAAAATGAGGTTATCAAAAATCGTAATTCTCATGCTTATTTATTTGAAACGAAAGGATATCCACGACAAATGGATATCGCTTTAGCATTTGCGAAGTTTTTACTTTGTCCTAACCATTTGACTAATTTGAAGGATTGTGGGAATTGTACACAATGTCAAAGAATCGATGATGGAAACTTTACTGAACTTAAAATTATCGAGCCAGATGGACTTTGGATTAAGAAAGAACAATTAGAAGAGTTGCAGGAAGAATTTAGTAAAAAGTCGGTGGAAGCAAATAAAAAAATATATATTATTAATCATGCTGAAAAATTGAATACGGCTGCCGCTAATTCGATTTTAAAATTTTTAGAAGAACCAGAAGAAAATATTATTGCTATTTTACTTACCGATAATTTGTATCAATTATTGAATACAATCGTATCACGTTGCCAGATTATATCATTTGGAAAAATGCAGATGAAAGAAATGCTAGATCATTACCATACAGAGAATGAAACGCTATTTCGAATTGGTAGTATTTTAATGGATAATGAGGTATCGTTGCAAAATTATATACAAGATGAAAAAAATGTTGAAAAAATTGAAAAAATAATCAAATTTGTCGATTACTATGAAAAACATGGCAAAGAAATATTGTTATATATGAATCATATGTGGTTTGATGTTTTCAAAGATAAGGAGAGTATTGCCCAAGCTTTTGAAATTATGATTATTATTTATAAAGATATTATGAATGTTTTATTGGATCGTCCAATTGAAGTGATGAAATCGTATGAAGATACAATCATGAGAATGTCTCATTCGGATAAAAATACGATTGAATCAGTTAGCTCAAAAATTAATGTTTTATTAGAAAAGCAAAAAGAAATAAAAGTAAATGCTAATATTAATCTAATGATGGACAAGTTGATTTTATCATTTGAAGGGAGGTAAAAAATGTTAAAAGCAGTAGGAATTTCATTTAAGCCAAAAGGAAGAATATATTATTTTTCTCCTGGAAATTTATCTTTAAAAAAACAGGATGATGTTATTGTAGAAACTGATCGTGGCTTACAATTTGGACAAGTTGAAGAAGATATGATTGAAATTGAAGAAGAAAAATTAAAGTTGCCCTTGAAAAATGTTGTTCGTTTGGCAACCAAAAAAGATCGACAGAAACATAATAAAAACTTAGAAGATGCAAAAGAGGCAATAAAAAAATGCCGTGAATTGATTCAAAAATATAATTTAAAAATGTATATCATCGATTCCAGCTTTACTTTTGAACGTGAACAATTATTGTTTCATTTTCTTGCTGATAGTCGTGTTGATTTTCGTTCATTAGCGCGTGATTTAGCGTCTATTTATCATACGCGAATTGAACTTCGTCAGATTGGTGTTCGCGACAAGGCTAAGGAAATTGGTGGAATGGGAATTTGTGGACGTCAACTTTGTTGTGCTAGCTTTTTATCTGAGTTTGACTCTGTATCGATCAATATGGCAAAAAATCAAAGTATTGCGTTAAATCCATCCAAAATTAATGGAGTATGTGGTCGTCTTTTATGCTGTTTAAAATATGAGGATGATAATTATACTGCCTCTCGTAAAGGAATGCCTAAAATCGGTACTAAAGTAGAAACTGAAAAAGGAGAGGGAACGGTTTCTAGTATTGATATATTAAATCGCAAATATTATGTACTGGTTCCAAATTTTGGAGATGTTGAGGTTTTACTAGATGAAAAATGTTAATTATCTGCTTGGATACGAAAATTTAAAGATTGTGCAGAGAAAAGATATGTTTCGTTTTTCTTTGGATTCGGTTTTGTTACCTAATTTTATTACTCTGAATTCGCGTATTCATAAAATATTGGATATTGGAACAGGTAATGCACCTATTCCTTTAATTTTATCTACGAAAACGAATGCTAAAATAATTGGTGTCGAAATTCAAGAAGAATCTTTTCAATTGGCACAGGAAAGTGTCAAACTAAATCATTTAGAATCACAAATTGAAATTGTTTGTGCAGATATTAAAGAATATAGCAAAAAGATCGAAACAGATACTTTTGATTGCATTACTTGTAATCCCCCTTATTTTCCATACTCTAAGACCTCTTTAGTCAACGATAATGAGGCGAAGACATCTGCACGACATGAATACCAGCTAGACCTGGAAGATATCATGAAAATTAGTCGTAAATTACTAAAGAATAACGGTGTTTTAGCACTTGTTCATAGACCTGAAAGATTAGTGTCGATATTAGAAATGATGAGAAAATATAATATTGAACCAAAAAAAATTCAATTTGTTTATCCAAAATCAGGAAAAGATGCTAATATATTGTTGGTGGAAGGAAGAAAAAATGGTAAACCAGGATTAAAAATTCTTTCTCCACTTTATTCTCATAATGAAGATGGATCTTATACGGATCAAATAAAAAAATATTTTGAATCGAGATGATGATATGTCACAAAAGAGCTATAATGATACACCAACCGTTTATTTGGTACCTACTCCGATCGGAAATATGGAAGATATGACGTATCGAGCAATAAAAGTGTTAGAAACTGTAGAAGTGATCTTTTCGGAAGATACACGAGTTACTTCTTTATTGTTACATCATTTTAATATTAAGAAGAAATTAATTGCTAGTCATAAATTTAATGAAGAATTGAATAGTGATAAGTTACTTTTTTATTTAGAGGGCGGTTATGATGTAGCGATTGTTAGTGATCGAGGAACACCGGTTATTAGTGACCCAGGATATGATCTTGCTATAGTAGCAATCAATCACGGTTATAATGTAGTTGGACTTCCTGGCGCAACGGCACTTATTCCAGCACTTATTATGTCCGGTTTAAATCCACAACCTTTTCTATTTTATGGATTTTTAAACAATAAAGATAGTAAACGAGAGAAAGAATTAGAAAAAATCAAAAGTGTACCTTATACACTAATATTCTATGAAGCACCCCATCGACTTGAAAAAACACTAGTTTTAATGAAAAAAGTGTTAGGAGATCGCCAGATTTCTATTTCCCGGGAAATAAGCAAGAAATTTGAAGAAGTATATCGTGGAACGATTTCTGAAGTAGAAAAAGAGGTCGTAGGTGCCAAAGGAGAATTTGTTATTGTAGTGGATGGAAATCATGAACAAAAAACATTCGACAATTTAAGTGTGATCGAGCATGTTAATCTATATATAAAAGAAGGATATACTAATAAAGACGCCATTAAATTAGTTGCCAAAGAAAGAAATATGAATAAGAATGAAGTATATCAGATTTATCATAAGGATTAGGTGATAGAATGAAATTGATAGTAGGATTGGGAAATCCTGGACGCGAATATGAGAAAACACGTCATAATGTGGGATTTATGTTACTCGATCTTTTTGCGCAACGTCATCATTTAGAATTTACGAAAAGTAAGATGAGTGGCCTATATGCAGAAGGATATATTGGCGATGAAAAAGTAATATTATTGAAACCACAAAAATATATGAATTTATCAGGTGAAGTAGTCGTTGATATTATGAAGTTTTATAAAATTCCTGTTTCTGATCTGCTTGTTATTTCCGATGATTTAGATCTTCCACTTGGACGTTATAAATTAAAACAAAAAGGTAGTTGTGGTGGACATAATGGTTTAAGAAATATCGAGTTACATCTGGGAACTCAGGAGTATAAAAGATTAAAAATTGGTATTTCTCATGACAAAAATATGGATACTGCTGACTATGTATTAGGAAAATTTAGTGTGGAAGACCAAAAAGTTTTGAAAGAAGAATTTCAATTTTTGCTAGAAGTTTTAGATGATTATTTACAGATATCATTTTTAGAATTGATGAGTAAATATAATCATATGCCATGATACCTAAAGTATCATTTTTTGGCGCTTAGAAAGGAGAAATCGTGATGAAGATTTTTAAAGATACTTTTACTTTTGACCAAAAGTGCAATGGTGTCATTGGACTTACGGATGAATTAAAAGCATTATATTTAGCAGAACGATTTGAACAATTGAAGGAATCTATGTTAGTGGTTACTAATTCGTTATATGAGGCGAATCGTTTTTATGATGCGATTTGTAGTTATACGAAAGATGTGTTATTTTTTCCAATGGATGATTTTTTGACGAGTGAAGCATTAGCTATTAGTCCAGAATTTAAAATTACGCGATTGGAAAGTATGAATGCTTTACTTGATGAAAGACCGCGAATCGTCGTGACTAATCTAATGGGATATCTGCGCTATTTACCATTTCCTGAAGTTTATCAAAAAAATTTGTTGCGTCTTCAAGTAAATCATGATTATGCTCCTGAGGATTTGATTGATCAGTTATTTCAAATGGGATATGTGCGAGAAACTTTAGTAAACAAAACCGGGGAAATGGCAGTACGCGGATATGTTGTTGATATTTTTCCGATTAGTTCTCCTACTCCAATTCGTATTGAATTTTGGGGGGATACCATTGATTCAATTCGTGAATTTGATGTTGATACGCAATTGACTCTTAATACGTTATCGGAAGTAACGATCTATCCAAATACAGAATTTTTGACAGATCAATCAGTCGATCATTTTAATTTAAAACAAAAGGATTTACCAAGCTATACGAAAGTAACAAATATTCTTGCTTATTTACATTCTGATTTTGTAGCTTTTATCGATTACAATCAGATCGAAGTAGGATATCAATTATTATTAGATGAAATGATGCAATATAGTATTAGTCAAGGATTTCCTGGCGATACAAAATATATGAATGATTTCCAATCTATTTTTCCAAAACAGCCTTTTTATCTTATGAATTTTGACAATATTGTAAATGGCGTATTTAATACGCAAAAATATGATTCTCGCGAAATTGAAGTCTTTAAAGGTTCCACGCAAGAAATTAGTGAAAGATTAAATCGTTATTTAAAGGAAAAGAAGACCGTTGTCATTTGTCTTAGTAATCGATATAAAGCGAATAAGTTAGTTGATGATTTAGAAAATGAACACCTACTTTTGACGAATGAGGATGAAATTATTCCAAATCAAATTAATATCATTATCAAAAATATTCAAAGTGGTTTTCAATTTGAAAATTATGTGGTTATTGGTGAACGAGAATTATTTAATAAGAAAGATGTTAATACACAATATAAAACGAAATTTAAATTTGGAACGAAGATACGTGATATTACTAAATTAAATTTAGGTGATTATGTTGTTCATGTTGCTCATGGTATTGGACGATATTGTGGTATTCGAACGTTAA
This sequence comes from uncultured Bacilli bacterium, assembly GCA_944332005.1. Classification (GTDB taxonomy): domain Bacteria; phylum Bacillota_I; class Bacilli_A; order RF39; family UBA660; genus CALVRE01. The sequence continues at coordinate 19,774 of CALVJD010000071.1, read as the reverse complement.
CGAAGAATGGGCTAAAAAAAGATTATTTAAATATTGAATACAAAGATGGTGATCGTTTATACATTCCTGTTGAGAAAATCGAATTGATCAGCAAATATTCGGCCAGTGATGGTGCGATTCCAAAATTGAATAAATTGGGAAGTACAGAGTGGGAGAAAACGAAGCTTCGTGTTAAAAAGAAAATCGAAGATATTGCTGGAGAGCTTTTGAAATTATATGCGATAAGAGAAGCAACTCCAGGTTTTGCTTTTCAAAAAGACGATGAAGAGCAACTTCGCTTTGAGAGAGAATTTGAATATCAGGAGACAGCTGATCAATTAAAAGTTACGGAAGAAATTAAAAAAGATATGGAAAGTCCTCATCCGATGGATCGTCTTTTGTGTGGGGATGTTGGTTTTGGAAAGACCGAGGTAGCTTTTCGTGCAATTATGAAGGCCGTTCTATCGGGAAAGCAAGTTGCTTTTCTTTGTCCTACCACTATTCTTTCTAGTCAACATTATCAAAATGCAATTGATCGTTTTCGCTCTTTTCCTGTGAATATTGCGCTTTTGAATCGTTTTGTAACCTCTAAAGAAACGAAGAAAATATTGGAAGGAGTTTCAAAAGGAACGATCGATGTGGTCATTGGTACGCATCGTATTTTAAGTGATGATGTCAAATTTAAAGATTTAGGTTTGTTAATAATCGATGAAGAACAACGTTTTGGTGTCAAGCATAAAGAAAAAATTAAACAATACAAGAATAATATTGATGTTCTTACTTTATCAGCAACTCCAATTCCAAGAACTTTGCAAATGTCGATGACGGGTATTCGTAATTTATCATTGATCGAAACAGCGCCCATCAATCGTTATCCGGTTCAAACTTATGTGCTCGCAGAAAATCAACAAATCATAAGAGATGCAATATATAAAGAATTATCTCGTCAAGGTCAAGTTTTTATTCTTTACAATCATATTGATGATATGGAACTGAAAATGGAAGAGTTAAGTCGTTTGGTTCCAGAAGCTCGTATGATTTTTGCGCATGGTCGTATGAGTAAAAACGAAATTGAAGAAGTGATGATGAAATTTACGAATCATGAATATGACGTTTTACTATGTACGACCATCATCGAAACAGGTATTGATATTCCGAATGTGAATACGTTAATTATCATGGATGCAGATCATTTTGGTCTTTCTCAGCTATATCAAATTCGTGGTCGAGTGGGAAGAAGTAATAAAATTGCTTATTGTTATCTTATGTATGATAAAGGACGTATTTTGAGTGAGATTGCTACCAAAAGATTAAAAGTTATTAAAGATTTTACAGAGTTGGGAAGTGGTTTTGCGATCGCTATGCGTGACTTGTCCATTCGCGGGGCTGGTGATATTCTAGGAAGTGAACAAGCTGGCTTTGTCGATAGTGTGGGAATGGAATTATTTCTCAATATGTTGAATGAAGAAATTGCCAGATTGAAAGGAAAAGAGATCAAAGAGGAAGAACCAGATGTACAACCACTATTGGATGTCGAAACGACAATTAGTGATGATTATGTAACGGAAGAAGAATTAAAAATTGAAATTCATAAGAAGATCAATCAAATTGATTCTTACGAGAAATTATATGAGACAAAACAGGAATTGGAAGATCGTTTTGGAACGATCAACGAAAGTTTATTGATTTATATGTATGAAGAATGGTTTGAGAAACTAGCACATAAACTCAATATTCAAAAGGTTAATCAAACGAAAAACTTTGTTGAAATTGTTTTGTCTAAGGAGTTAACCGAAAAAGTAGATGGTGAGTTATTGTTTATGGAGGCAAATCGTATTTCTCGTATGTTTCGCTTCTCAATGAAATTGGGAAGACTTAGTATTATATTAGATACTATTAAATTGGATAAGCATTTTATTTATTATTTAATTGATTTGATGGAGGTTTTAGAAAAGGCAATTTCAAAGTAACGATTGAATCCTTATATTACTGATCAATAAATAAAAAGAACATATGATTTCATATGTTCTTTTTTACTTATTTTCTTTCCATAATTCGCATGATCGCAGGAATGATTTGTTTTTTACGTGAAACATAACCATCTAGGTAAGTTCCTTGTTCGATATTTGGTTCCCCAAAACAATTATCGAGAGTATCTTGTGCGCTATCATTATAGAAAATATAAGATCCATTGTGGATAATATCCGTTACAAATAAAGCTACAATATAATATTCATTTTGAGCGGCCACTTTATTAATCAAATTATGATATTCTTCTTTTTCGTTTAAAAATTCGGTAATATCCATGGTATTAATTTGTCCAATTCCTACTTTCTTATTATCAATTTCAAAATTTTTAAAATCGGTATAAAGAACTTCTTCTTTGGTTTTTCCTTTGATCGAAGAACCTTTTTTAAACATTTCCATACCATATGCTTGATAATCGATTTCTGCTATTTTGGCAAGTTCTTTTAATGCTTTTTTATCCAATTCTGTTGTTGTTGGTGATTTTAAGAGTAATGTATCAGAGATGATACCAGATAGCATCAATCCAGCAATTTGTTTTGGAATTTTGATATGATTTTCTTGAAATTGTAAGTAGAGTATCGTATTGGTACTACCAACTGGCATATTACGAAAATTGATTGGAAGAGTGGTACCAATATTGCCGATTTTATGATGATCGACAACTTCTAAAATTTCTGCTTCTTCGATACCATCAACACTTTGAGCATATTCATTGTGATCGACAAGAATTACTTTTTTTGGTGATCGATCTTGTAAATCTGCCAATTTCAATAGTCCTAAACAATTGTTCTTTTTATCGACAATTGGATAGTAACTAAACCTTGTTTTATTAGATGCTTCAATAAGATCGTTAACATCACGATCTTCATCAAAACATAGTAGATCATGAGTATATTTGATAGTTTTAATATAATTACTTAATCCGACATGAATCGATGTATCAAAACTACTATGAGGTGTACGAATAATATTTACTTTATTTTGTCGAGCAATTTCGATGTGGTTTGCTCTGATTTGATGATTGCCAGTTATAATCAATAATTTAGCGCCACTTTCAACCGCATATTCAATGATACTATGTCGATCCCCAACAATTAAAATGGTTCTTTCGGTAATATTTACATTTTCAATAAATGTTGTACTTTTAAAAGAAGCAACTAGCAATTCACCATCGATTTCATCATCGAAACGTAAGATCTCTTCTCCATCTAATGTTTCGATAATATGATCATAGGAAGTAAATAAACGTTCGTAATCTCCGCTAATTTGATTTCTTGCAATATCTTTCATGGCGAGGGCACCATCAAACTTTTTATTATCATCGACGACAGGAATCGTACTGATTCCTTTTTCACTCATATATTGGAATCCTTTTAAAATTGATTCTTTGTTGCTGATGAAATATCCACGGCGATAATTTAAATCTTTAATTTGCAATTTTACGTCATTTAAATATTTTGGTTGTTGAACTTGAAAATATTCTAAGACAAATTTTGTTTCGTTATTGATATCTCCTAGAACTCTTGGTTCGGTATTCATTCCTAAGCATTGTTTTAAATAAGATAGTGCGATCGATGATGTGACACTATCGGTATCTGGTTTTTTGTGACCAAAAACGTATATTTTTTTCAAATCTATTCACTCCTTTTCAAAATGCCAAATAGTATAGATATTATAGCATATTTTCCCGATTCTTAAGTATAAATTTATCTATTTTAGACAAAATATGGATAGAAAGTGAGGTTTTTTATGAAAGCAACTGGTGTGGTTAGAAGAATTGATGAACTTGGAAGAATTGTCATACCGAAAGAAATTCGTAAAACATTACGTATCAAAGAGGGAGAAAGTTTAGAAATTTATATTGACGATAAAGAAAATATCCTATTGAAAAAATATTCTCTTATGAATAAAATTGAGGATTTTGCTCAGGATTTTACGGATTCTATCTATGCATTTACCAAACATAATGTTTTCATTATCGATACGGATAAGGTAATTGCCGCAACTGGTAATTTAAAAAAGAAATATTTAGGAAAGAATATTAGTGAGAAGTTAGAAAAATCTATATATCGTCGTGAAACTTTGACTGAAAAGTTTGAAAAGGAATTAGAGATTACGAATAATGAGATGGAATTGGGAACTTATGTTATCAGTACGATCGTAGTAAGTGGAGATCCAGCTGGAGCTGTTATTATTTTTTCGGAAGAAGAAAGTATTACTGACTCTGATGGTAAAATTGCTGGGATAGCTTCTCAATTTTTAGCAAAACATCTTGAAGAATAATATGATATATGTTATAATACAACCAGTTTAAAGACATTGAAGGAAAGAAGAGTTGAAAGATCTCTTTAGAGAGTTTGGTTAGGTGAAAGCAAACGAGATTGGAAAACTTCGAATGGTTCTGGAGTTGATTGATCGATGAGTATCACTAGTAGATTAATCCGTATTTATGCGTTAAATAATAAGGTGTATGAAGAATTGCGTCTTTCATACATAAATTAAGGTGGTACCACGTCATCACGTCCTTATAGGATGTGATTTTTTTATTAAGGAGGATGATTGTAATGAGAAAGAGGGAAGAATATATTTGGCGAGGAAAACGGATGTGATGATAGGTTCCTTTTTTCAGAATTTTAATATTATGTATTATACTAGTTGATCTTATTTATAAAAATAACAAAGGAGAGTGTTATGATGAAAGAGAAGTTTTATATTTCAACGGCAATTGCTTATACTTCTGGAAAACCTCATATTGGAAATACTTATGAGATTGTTTTAGCAGATGCGATTGCACGTTATAAGAGATTATTAGGTTACGATGTTTATTTTCAAACGGGAACAGATGAACACGGTGAGAAGATTCAATTAAAAGCGCAAGCACAAGGGAAGGATCCACAAGAATTTGTCGATGAAGTTGCATTAGAAGTACGTCGTATTTGGGATGTCATGAATACAAGTTATGATAAATTTGTTAGAACTAGTAATCCTGCTCATAAAGAGATGGTAGCAAAGATCTTTAAAAAATTATATGATCAAGGAGATATTTATAAAGGAAGATATGAAGGACTTTATTGTACTCCTTGTGAATCCTTCTTTACGGAAAGTCAATTAGTCGATGGAAAGTGTCCAGATTGTGGTAGAGAAGTCCATGTAGCAAGTGAAGAAGCTTATTTCTTTAAGCTAGATAATTATGCGAAACGATTGGAACAATATATCGAGGAACATCCAGATTTTATTCAACCAGAAAGCCGTAAGAATGAAATCATGAATAACTTTATAAAACCAGGTCTACAGGATCTTTGTGTATCTAGAACATCATTTGATTGGGGAGTTCCTGTAACCTTCGATGATAAGCATGTAATCTATGTTTGGATTGATGCTTTAAGCAACTATATTACTTTTTTGGGTTATGATGTCGACGGAAACTCTAGTGAAGAATTTAAAAAGTATTGGCCAGCTGACATTCATTTGATTGGGAAAGATATTTTACGTTTCCATACTATTTATTGGCCAATCATGTTGATGGCACTTGATTTACCACTTCCAAAACAAATTTTTGGTCATCCTTGGGTATTGACAGGAAATGATAAGATGAGTAAATCGAAAGGCAATATCATATATGCAGACGAACTTGTCAATTTATTTGGAGTCGATGCTGTTCGTTATTATTTACTACACGAAATTCCTTTTTCTAGTGATGGAACCATTACTTACGAGTTGTTGATTGAAAGAATTAATTCCGATTTAGCTAATATTTTAGGAAATTTAGTGAATCGTACTATCAGTATGAGTCATAAATATTTTGAAGGGGTCGTACTGGAACCAAAAGAAATGGAACCGCTCGACCAAGAATTAATTCATTTAGTGTTGGAAACACCTAAAAGAGTAGAAGTTCATATGAATGAGTTACGTATTGCCGATGTGATCGATGAAATTTTTGAAATTTTTAGAAGATGTAATAAATATATTGATGAAACAATGCCTTGGGCGCTTTCAAAAGATGAAACGAAGAAGGAACGATTAGCGACCGTTCTTTATAATCTTTTAGAATCGATTCGTCATGGTGCGGTCTTGCTGCAAGCCTTTTTGCCAGATACTGCAAATGCTATCTTCCATCAACTTAATACAGAAAATCGTTATGTTGATTCGTTAGATACTTTTAAAGGACTTGATTATGGAATTATTTTAAATCGTCCAGAGCCACTTTTTGCTCGTATCGATAAAGAAAAGAAGTTACAAGAAATTGAGGCTTATCACGAAAAAGAAGGTGCTTAGAAAGGCCTTCTTTTTTATTATCTTGTCAAATGTTGTAAAATGTCGAAAGTTTTAGATGGCTTTCTTTTCATATTCTTAGATTTTCGTGGTATATTGGTATTGTCGTGATAAAAGATGCTAGAGGGAGATTGTATGGTGACGGAAACGAAAAACGATACGATGTGTGTTGTATTGGTTTTACTAGCATTATCATTAATCATAGTGGGGAGTCTACTGGCAAAATTTGAAATGATTGATATGCTTTATTTAGCTTTCATCATCTGTTGTGTGATCAGATTAATTTATCTTAAGAGGAAGTTATAGAAAATTATACCTTGTGTGTGGTATAATTTTTTTATTGAGGTGATAATTGTGATGATTGATACCCATTGTCATTTAAGTAAGAAAGATTATCCAGATTTAGAAAATGTCATAAAGAGAATGGACAAGAATATCATGATAGTAAGTGGGGCTGATATGCAGTCCAATTATGAAGTCATTGAACTTTGTAAAAAGTATCCTAATATTTATGGGACGATTGGTATTCACCCAAGTGAGGTAGACGAATATAATAAAGAGAACATCGAATGGATCGAAAAACAACTGGAGAATCCTAAGATTGTTGGTATTGGTGAAATAGGACTTGATTATCACTACGAAGGGTTCGATAAAGAACTTCAAAAAAATATTTTTATCGAACAAATCACATTAGCACAAAAATATCATAAGCCGATCGTGATTCATAGTCGTGATGCGATTCAAGATACTTATGATATTTTAAAAGAACATCATGTTGAGGAAATGAAATGCGTGATGCACTGCTATAGTTCTAGTTTGGAAATGGCATGGAATTTTGTAAAATTAGGAGTGAAGCTAGGAATTGGTGGAGTCGTGACATTCAAAAATGCTCATCGACTAGTAGAAGTGGTTCGGGAAATACCAATTTCTTCCTTGTTATTGGAAACCGATTCTCCTTATCTGACTCCAGAACCATATCGTGGAATGCGCAATGAGCCTTATAATATCTATTATGTTGCCCAGAAAATAGCGGAAATTAAAAATATTTCCCAAGAAAAAGTCTTGGAAGAGACAACGAAAAACGCTATTTCCCAATTTGACTTAGATAGTGAATTATGATAAGATTTTGATGTGAAACAAATATGAGGTGAAAGAAATGAATATATATTTACTGCAAGCAGTAGGTAAATGGTTGAGCTTAATTATTGTTTCGACAGCGTCTTTGTTCGGTTTAATCAATACGGATGAACAAGAGACGGTAGTTAGTAATCAAAATGAAAGTAAAAATTTAAATGTCGTGAATACAGTTATCGAACATGATACAGAGTACAATTATAACTCTAGTCTTCCTTCTAACGTGCAAAGGACATTAGTGGAAGGTGTCGATGGTTTGACTTATACAGATAAAGAAACTAATGAAGAAAAGGTTTTAATTAGTCCTGTTACTGAGGTCATCGAAGTCGGTACTGGGGATTATGGTGAATATGTTGGAAGATTAACAGGCTATGGTCCAGATTGCCCAGGTTGTAGTGCAGTTGGAAATGTTGCTTGTTTCACTAAGGATCGTACAAATCATAGTTTGATTAACGATGGAATTTACTATCAAGATGACGAATATGGAGAAGTTCGTATTTTGGCAGCGGCCAATAACAAGTTTCCTTGTGGAACGATCGTACTTGTTGACAATGGAATTTTAGAACCATTTTATGGAGTTGTATTAGATAGTGGTAGTTCGATGAGAAATGCTTGGGCTGAAGGTCAAGTATGGATGGATTTAGCGTTTGAATCACAGGCGGCTGCTCGTGAAGGAAATGCAACTAGTCGAAATGTGAAATTTAGTGTACAAAGATGGGGCTGGTAAGCCTCTTTTTCTTATCATTCTTACTTGACTATCCAAGGAAGACATGTTATTCTCTATATAGTTTTATGGAAGGGGAATCATATGGAATATTCACCTAAAAAAATCCAATTGTTATTAGAAAAACATGGTTTTAATTTGAAAAAGAATTTTGGCCAAAATTTTATCGTTGATGAAAATATTATACGTGCTATCATAAATAAAGCTGATATTGATAAAAATACTTTGGTTTTAGAAATAGGACCTGGAGCTGGATCTCTTACTTATTATTTAGGATTAGAAGCAAAGCAAGTATTATGTTATGAAATCGATACTAGTTTAAAATCGGTTTTAGAAGAAACACTACATGAACTTGATAATGTACGTGTGATTTATGAAGATTTCTTGAAAGCAAATGTGTTAGCTGATCTACAAGATTATGAATATGATCAACTATATGTCGTAGCCAATCTTCCTTACTATATTACAACTCCGATTATTATGAAAATAATTGAAGAAGGAATTCCTGTTCAAAAGTTAGTCATTATGGTTCAAAAAGAAGTAGGGGATCGTTTTAAAGCCGTTCCTGGCACGAAAGATTATAATTCTTTATCGGTTTATTTACACTATTATTTTGATGTAAAAAAAATATTGGATATCAGCCGTAATGTTTTTTTACCAAAACCTAATGTCGATAGTATTGTCTTAGAATTCGTACGGAAGCAAACATCTTATGAAATTCAAAATGAATCGTTATTTTTTGATTTGGTTCGTAACAGTTTTAAACAAAAAAGAAAAACGTTACGTAATAATTTAAATGGTCTTTATGATTTGGAATTAATTGAGTCCGTGTTAAAAAAGTATCACCTTGATCTCAGTGTTCGTGCAGAACAACTTCCTATTGAAATCTTTGTAGAAATGGCGAATGTGTTAGATGGACACGAAGATTCGAAACCTCACGAAAGACGATAAAAAATACTTGCTTAAATGGCTTACTGATCCCGAAGTATTAGCTTATTACGAAGGAAGAGATCAAACCTTTCATGATACCGATATCGAAAGAAAATTTTATAATTCTGATCCCATTAATCGAATGATTTTAGAATATCAAGGAGAGCCAATAGGTTATATGCAGAGTTATTTATTAGACTCTTTGGAATATCAAGAATATGGATATTCTGATGATTTGAATGTTATGGGAATTGATTTATTTATTGGTATTCCTTCTTTATGGAATCACGGATTAGGGACAAAATTTATTACGCTTTATTTAAATACGATCCCATCTACGATCGATTATGTCGTTTTGGATCCACTTGTTTTCAATACTCGTTCTATTCGTTGTTATGAAAAATCAGGATTTCATAAGAAAAAACGATTACGTGCTCATGAGCTTCATGAAGGTGTTTGGCAAGATGCTTGGTTAATGGAATATGTAGTAGAGAAATAATCTCTACTTTTTCTTTCGCCTTTTTTTGACAGAAATAAGTTTTATACTAACATTGGTGATACTCTATGCTTACAATTTTAAATCAAATTTTATGGGCAATTGCGACTGCTATGATTTTACTTTCTAGCCTTTATTTTAGTTATCAATTAGGATTTATTCAATTTAATGTGATCGAAATGATTCGAAATTTATTCAAAAAAAAAGAAGGAACTGGTATTAGTCCTTTTCAAGCACTTATGATGGTTTTAGCTGGACGAATTGGGGTTGGAAGTATAGCTGGAGTTGCTCTTGCGATCTATTTGGGTGGAGTAGGAAGTATTTTTTGGATGTGGGTTATTGCTATTTTATCAGCTATTAATGCTTATTGTGAAACGGTATTAGGAATTATTTATAAAGAAAAAGATCAAGGTGATGTTTATAAAGGAGGACCTTCTTATTATATAAAGAAAGGATTAGGAAATAAAACGTTAGGTAGTATTTATGCCATTTTGATATTGATCAGTTATATTGGAGGATTTTTAGGAATTCAGTCTAATACCATCGTAAAATCGATCGAAGAAATAATTCCCATCGATCCTATGATGGTAGGCATTTTAATTGTCATTCTTACGGCATTGATCATTTTTGGTGGTGTGAAGAAAATTGCGGATGCGACCAGTAAAATTGTCCCTGTTATGACGCTTTTATATTTATTGGTAGCTTTCTATATAATATGTATCAATATTCAACTTATGCCATCTATTTTATGGAGTATTATTGAGGGAGCATTCCAATTGAAATCTTTTTTCAGTGGTTTTATTCCTACTTTTATCATTGGTATCCAAAGAGGTTTATTTTCGAACGAGGCAGGCTTGGGAACTGGTAGTATTGCTTCTTCTACGACGGATAGTGGGGATCCTTCCAGTCAGGGATTTGTTCAAATGATTGGAATTTATATTACAACGTTACTCATTTGTACGGCGACAGCCTTTATCATTTTGACTTCTAATTATACGGAATTAGTACTAGGGGACATCAATGGAATTGAAATTACACAATATGCTTTTCAATTTCATCTAAGAAATATTGGTACTTGGGTCGTGTTTTTAAGTATTGTTTTATTTTCTTTTTCGACCATTTTAACTGGTTATTATTATGGAGAATCAAGTTTAAAGTATCTGTTTATCAAGATGAAGCCAATTTATTTATTATTTTTAAAGTTATTTACGTTGTTGATTTTATTTTTGGGTTCGATCGTATCATCGGGTGTGCTTTGGAAGATCGTCGATTTATTGGTTGCACTTCTGGCAATCATCAATACTTATGCTTTAGTAAACTTGCGAAATGAGATAAAAGAAGAACTTGTTATTTATAAAGCGAAAAAATGTGGTAAAATATAATTGGTGATAGGATGATTAATAAGAAATGGGATATTGTATTAAAAGATGAAATGAAACAACCTTATTTTCGTGAATTAGGAACATTTGTCAAAAATGAATATCATCATAAAATTTGTTATCCACGTTATGAAAATATTTTTAATGCATTGCGTTATACTGATTATGATGAAGTAAAAGTTGTGATACTAGGACAGGATCCTTATCACGGTGAGAATGAAGCACATGGCTTATCTTTTTCGGTTTTAGATGGAGTGCGCAGGCCCCCTTCTTTACAAAATATTTATAAAGAATTAGAAAGTGATTTAGGAATTCATCGTGTCCATAATAATTTGAGTGATTGGGCTCACCAAGGAGTTTTGATGTTAAATTCAATTATGAGTGTCGAAAAGGATAAACCGCTCTCTCATAAAGATAAAGGTTGGGAAATATTTACCGATCATATCATTGTGAAATTAAATGAAAGACAAAAACCAGTTATTTTTGTTTTATGGGGAAGTTATGCTAGAAGTAAAAAAGCATTAATTACCAATCCTTGGCACAAGATTGTAGAAAGCCCACATCCTTCCCCATTATCTGCTTCGCGTGGTTTCTTTGGAAGTCGTCCTTTTTCCAAGATCAATCGTTATTTGGTAGAAGCGAATATGGAACCAATCTATTGGGGAGATATGGATAATCGAGAAAGTAAGAATAAAATAGAGGTCTGAACTTGCTACTGGCAAGTTTTTGTTATAGAATAGAGTTGAGGTGTTAAGATGGAAGAGGCATATCGTTATTTAATGGATGATGTTCGCATTTCCTATGGGGATACGGTTGTCGTTGGAGTGTCGGGAGGACCTGACTCTATGGCTCTTTTGTCACTTATGATTCGTATTAAAAAAGCACTTGATATCGAAGTAGTATGTGCACATGTGAATCATAATGTAAGAAAAGAAAGCGCAAATGAGAAACTCTTTGTCGAACGTTTTTGTTTCAATCATGGAGTAGTATTTGAAAGTATGACGATCGAAGATTATGGCGATGATAACTTCCACAATGAAGCTCGTAGTAAGCGATATTATTATTTTAGTCAAATCGTTCATAAATACCATGCAAAATATTTACTTACTGCTCATCATGGAGATGATTTGATCGAAACGATTTTAATGCGTATCGTACGAGGGTCCACACTTCGCGGATATAGTGGTTTTTCAAAAGAACTGGATATGGGGGATTATCGTATCTTAAGACCACTTATTCATATGACGAAAGATCAGATAATAAAATATTGTAAGGTTCATAAAATTCCTTATGTACAAGATGCTTCGAATCAGAAAGATGTCTATACGCGCAATCGTTTTCGTAAATATATCGTTCCAGAATTTAAGGAAGAAGATCCCAATGTTCATAATAAGTTTTATAAATTTAGTAAAACATTATTAGAATACAATCGTTATATTGATAAGCAGGTAGAAAAAGTGATGAAGAAGGTATATCCACAACAAGTATTGGATATTGATTTATTTTTAAAAGAGGATCCCGTTATTCAACAAAAGATTATCTATTTTATTTTAGAGGAAACTTATCAGGATGACTTGATGTTGATAACGGATCATCATGCGGAACTTATTTTGAATTTGATTCGTTCTAAAAAAGCCAATGCTAGTATTCATCTACCGAATAATATCAAAGCGATAAAGGCTTATCAAACATTGACATTCGTAAAGGAAGAACCTGTTAATGAAGGGTATGAAGTCGAGCTTATCGATTATGTTTCCCTTCCAAATGGAAAATCGATTGAAGTAATCGAAGGAACGAATTTAGATAATAATAATATTTGTCGCCTATCAGCGAATGAAGTAAAGTTTCCCCTTCATGTTAGGACTCGTCATAATGGTGATAAAATGGCAGTGAAGGGTATGTTAGGAAGAAAAAAAGTGAATGATATTTTTATCGATTCTAAAATAAAAATGGAAGAAAGAAACCTTTGGCCTGTGGTTGTAGATAGCGACGATAAAATTGTTTGGTTGCCAGGACTTAAGAAAAGTAAATTTGATAAAACAAAAACAGAAAAGTATGATATAATACTAAGGTACTATTAAGAAAGGAGAAAATGAATGAATAAAAAGAATGTAAAAAAAGGATTACTTTCTTATTTAGTCTTGTTTTTAGTCTTAATTAGTGTTGTATATTTCTTTAATGCTTTAAATCAAAAGGTAAATGTGCTCACTTATGATGAATTTTTAGAACAAGCAGAAAAGGAAGAAATTACTGAGGTTGTCATCGTTCCTAAAAGTAGAGCTAGTGTCTACGAAATTACAGGAAAGATGAAAGGATATAATGATAACGAAACGTTCTTCGTTCGCGTTCCATTAGCAGAAGCTGTGATGAATGAAGTTTTAGAAGCAAGAGACCTTTATGGCTTTAAAATGACGACTTCACCAGATCCCGAATCAAGTACATTACTTCTATTTGTTATTAATGTGTTGCCAATGCTTATTTTGATTGGAGGAGCTTTCTTCTTTATTACAAGACAAGTTGGTAGCAATAATAAATCGATGGATTTTGGAAAGAGTCGTGCTCGTTTAAATGAAGATACGAAGAGAGTAACGTTTAACGATGTTGCAGGTTTGACAGAGGAAAAAGAAGAAGTTGCAGAATTGATTGACTTCTTAAAAAATCCAAAGAAGTTCCAACGTTTAGGAGCTCGTATTCCAAAGGGAGTATTATTAGTTGGTCCTCCTGGAACAGGAAAGACGTTACTAGCTAGAGCGGTTGCTGGAGAAGCAAATGTACCATTTTACTACATCAGTGGTTCTGATTTCGTCGAACTTTTCGTTGGAGTTGGTGCGAGTCGTGTTCGTGATATGTTCAAACAAGCGAAACATAATGCTCCATGCTTAATTTTTATCGATGAAATTGATGCTGTTGGACGTCAACGTGGTTCTGGTATTGGTGGAGGACATGACGAAAGAGAACAGACTTTAAACCAATTACTTACCGAAATGGATGGCTTTGGCGCAAATGAAGGAATTATTATTATTGCCGCTACGAACCGTCCTGATGTTTTGGATCCGGCATTACTTCGCCCTGGTCGTTTTGATCGTCAGGTAACGGTTGCTCTTCCTGATGTAAAAGGTCGTGAAGAAATCTTAGAAGTGCATGCACGTAATAAGGTATTTGCGAAAGGTGTCAACCTTGCTAATATCGCAAAACGTACGGTAGGCTTTAGTGGAGCCGATCTAGAAAACTTATTAAATGAAGCAGCTCTTTTAGCCGTTCGCCGAAATAAAGAAGCGATCGGCATTGCCGAAATCGACGAAGCACAAGATCGTGTTTTGATGGGACCTGCTAAAAAATCTCATAAATATACCGAACATGAAAAACGTGTCGTCGCATATCATGAAGCTGGTCATGCGGTTGTTGGTATCAAGTTAGATGGTGCGAATGAAGTTCAAAAAATCACCATTGTTCCTCGTGGAAATGCTGGAGGATACAATCTGATGCTTCCAAAAGAAGAAACCTATTTATCAACTAAGAAACAATTATTAGAAAGTATTAGTGGGTTACTTGCTGGTCGTGTTGCGGAAGAACAAGTCTTTAATGAAGTTACAACAGGCGCACATAACGATTTCCAAAAAGCGACGAAGATTGCTCGTGCGATGGTAACGGAATATGGTATGAGTTCATTGGGACCAGTTCAATTTGAGACCCAAGAAGATGGAAGTGTCTTCTTAGGAAGAGACTATAATAAGAGTCGTAATTTCTCCGGTCAAGTAGCATTTGAAATCGATCAAGAAATGCGTAAGATTATCGATGATTGTTATAAAGTAACCGAAAAAATTATCAAAGAAAATCGTGATTTATTAGATTTAATTGCGAATACGCTTTTGGAATACGAAACGATTACGAAAGAACAAATCGATTATTTAGTACAAAACGGTCATATGCCTGATGAAGATAGTGAAATCGATGCGAGTGATTTTAAAGAAGCTGATCTATCTGATTTAACACTCGAAGAATTGAAAGATCTGGCGAAAGAAAAAAAGATTAAAGGTTACACAAAAATGACCAAAGAAGAACTGATCAAGGAATTAGAAAAAGAAGATCAATAAGTCTTCTTTTTTTACGATTGAAAATCACAAGATAGAATGATCGATTCTTATATTTGACAAATGAATTCTTGGATGGATAGTATTCTTATAAGAATATTACGAATTTAATATATTTTGATAAAATGTTACCTTTTTTGTTTTAATACATAATAAGTAAAGAAAGAAAATGAATTTTAAAAGAACGTTTTGTACTTCTTTTTTATCTAAAATTGTCAAATTATAGTAGAAAATTGTCAACTTATTTGATGTTTTCTTTACCTTTTTAGCAATTTATTTTTTCTTATCAATAAGATAGACTTATTAGTAAAATTTTGATAAAATAAATAGTATGATTAGAAGATGGTGAGAGACATGGGAAAGATTATAGCTTTGGTTAATCAAAAAGGTGGTGTTGGAAAAACCACTACTAGTATTAATTTAGCAGCTTCCTTAGGCGTTTTAAAAAAACGTGTATTATTAGTTGATTTGGATCCCCAAGGAAATTCTACAACAGGAGTGGGACTCAATAAGGCAGATATCAATAAAAGCATTTATGATTTGTTAATCGATGAAGCAAGATTAGATGATGTTATCGTCAAGACAAAATTTAGAAATTTGTATGTTATTCCCGCAACGATCAATTTGGCAGGAGCTGATATCGAACTTGTAGAAAAAAGCAAGATGGATCCGGGTTTTTCTAAAAATGAACAGTTAAAAAAATATTTAAGTGAAGCAAGAACTGAATTTGATTTTATCTTGATCGACTGTCCACCATCTTTAGGATTATTGACGACCAATGCGCTTACGGCGGCTGATTCAGTTATTATTCCCCTACAGTGCGAATTTTTTGCGTTAGAAGGAATTATGCAACTATTGAATACGATTCGTCTAGCTCAAAAAAGTTTGAATCCAACGTTGGGAATTGAGGGAGTTCTTTTAACGATGTTAGATTCTCGTACTAATTTAGGGTTGGAAGTTGTAGAAGATGCCAAGAGTTATTTTAAAGAGCGTGTGTATGATACCATTATTCCAAGGTTAGTTCGACTTTCAGAAGCACCAAGTCATGGTAAACCAATCATTGCTTATGATCCACAAAGTAGAGGAACAGAAGCTTATCTGAATTTAGCAAAGGAAGTGATTGAGCGAAATGGAAACTAGAAAACGTGCATTAGGACGAGGATTAGAGTCTTTATTTGATAGTGAAAATTTAGATATTGAAGCTATGGAAAGACAAATTTATGAAACGGCTTCTAATGAAGAAATTATGGAACTAGATATTGATGATTTACGTCCAAATCCTTATCAACCTCGTAAATTTTTTAAGGATGAAACTTTGACAGAATTATCGGAATCCATTAAGGAGCATGGAGTATTTCAACCAATTATCGTCAAGAAGAGTATCAAAGGATATGAAATTATTGCTGGTGAGAGACGAGTAAGAGCTAGTAAGCTTGCTGGTCTTAAAAAAATTCCTGCTATCATACGAGCTTTTACTGATGAGCAGATGATGGAAATCGCATTATTAGAAAATTTACAACGCGAGAATTTAAGTGCGATCGAAGAAGCGACTGCTTATCGAAGCATGATCGATCATCTTCATCTTACTCAAGAAGAACTATCTAACAAAGTAGGAAAAAGTCGAAGTCATATTACGAATATGTTAGGATTATTACGTTTGCCCCGAGAAGTTCAAGATATGGTTGTAAAAGAAGAACTCACGATGGGCCATGCTCGTGTGTTGAGTAAATTAGAGGATCAAAATAAGATTGTCGAAATGGCCGAAAAAGTGGTGAATGAAAAGTTGCCTGTTCGTGATTTAGAACGAATGACAGAAGGAAATAATTTTGAGAGAAAAGTCAAAATTACTCGTCGTAATCGTGAAGAAAATAAAGATTATAAATATGTAGAAGATTTACTTCGTGACAAATTGGATACAAAAGTTAAAATTAAAGAAAAGAAGATTGAAATTCATTTTACTAGTGTAGCAGATTTAAATCGTATTTTAGAAATCCTAAATGTAAAAGAATAGGAGAATTATATGTTAGAAAAAATATTAATTAAAGAGATCGTTAATCCTATTTGCTATATTTTAATTGGTACTTGTATTTATTTAGTTATTAGTCGACTTTTAAAAAGAACCTATCGTCATAAGGCCAAAGGAGTCGATGATCGTAAGAAAAAAACAATTATTAGTTTAATTAATAATGTCATCAAATATGTTATTGCTATTATCGTTCTTTTGATGATTTTAGAAGTTTATAATGTCGATACAAGTGCTATTCTAGCTTCTTTAGGAATTGTTGGGTTAATCATTGGACTTGCTCTTCAAGATATGATTAAAGATTTTATTGCTGGGGTATTTATTGTTTTTGATAATCAGTATAATATTGGTGATACTGTGACGATCAATGATTTCAAAGGAGAAGTGGTTGCTCTTGGTTTGAAGTCAACCAAGATTCGTGCTTATACTGGAGAAATTATGACCGTTTCCAATGGTACCATTACAGAAGTGATCAATCATAGTCAATCTTCTTCTTTGGCGATCGTCGATGTCGAGGTATCTTATAAAGAAGATTTGGATCATGTTGTGGCTGTGCTTGATAAATTATGTAAAAAATTGACAAAAGAAATCGATAAATTAGTTGGTGATGTTGAACTATTTGGCGTTACGAATTTAGATGTAAATGGTGTTCGTATTCGTGTGACAGCTATGACGGAACCTTTGGAGCAATCGGTAGTTGCTGCTAAAATTAGAAAGGCAATCAAAGATACTTTTGATAAAGAGGCAATTACCATTCCTTCCTCACAGGTGGTGGTATATGATGCAAAAGGAGTATAAATTAGGTAGTATCGTCATGATGAAAAAGCCCCACCCTTGTGGTTCTAACGAATGGGAAATCACTCGTGTTGGTGCGGATATTAAAATTAAATGTTTAAAATGTGGTAGAAGTATCATGCTATCAAGAATTGATTTTAATAAAAAACTTAAGAAAGTAATTATGTATTAGGAGGCGTTATGAAAAAGAACAAAAAGCGTGAAAAGCGTTTACTAGGTCCTGTCTTTACAATCATGTTTATCACTTTATTGATTATTCTTTTGAGTAGCCTTTTATCAGTTCTTGGATTTGAAGGTCAACAAACAGCGATTCACAATGGTGTGTTAGAGACATCTTTAGTTACCATCAATAATATTTTCACTCCTGAGGGAATTCGCTTTCTATTCGGGAATGTTATTACGAATTTAACTATTTTTGAACCATTGGTTATTTTGATTATTGCTCTAATCGGAATTGGAATTGGTGAAAAAAGTGGTTTATTTAAGGCTGCTTTTAGTCCATGTAAAAAATGGAAAAACAGTACGATTACAATGGGTACTTTGTTTATCAGTATTATTTCTAGTTTCTTTGGTGAATA
The DNA here is from genome assembly GCA_944332005.1 of uncultured Bacilli bacterium. Lineage (GTDB taxonomy): Bacteria > Bacillota_I > Bacilli_A > RF39 > UBA660 > CALVRE01. The sequence goes on along the minus strand of CALVJD010000071.1, from coordinate 1,345 downwards.
TAGCTATGCCTTTTTGATTCCTTTGGCTGGCGTTTTTTATAAATATGTAGGAAGAAATTCAAGATTAGGAATTCTTACCACTTTTTTAGGAATTGGTGTAGGTTATGGAACAGGTATTATCTTTAATTATACGGATGCTCTACTAGGAAGTGCGACACAAATTTCAGCTGCCTTAGAAGTTGATCAAAACTATACGTTTCACTTTTTATCTACCATTTATATCATGTTAGGTAGTACAGCTATTTTAACTATTATTGGTACCATTATCATTGAGCGATTGTTGGCTCCTAAATACCCTAAGAAAACACCTTTATTAGATGAAGAGGTAAGAATTTCTAAAAAAGGATTATTTGTTAGTAGTATTGCCTTTTTAATCTTTTCTTTGATTATTATTTATTTCATAATACCAGGACTTCCTGGATCGGGAATGTTACTAGATACTTCTGCTAACACTTATATTGAACAATTGATGGGTACAAATTCACCATTTGGTCAATGCTTTATTTATCTACTAGTAATGGCTCTTATGATATGTGGGTTATTATATGGTTATATTTCTAGAAATATCAAATCAAGTAATGATTATAGTTTAGGTCTATCTAAGGGATTCGACAATGTTGGTTATGTGTTTGTACTTATGTTCTTTGCTGCCCAAATGATTTCCATTTTTAATTGGACCAATTTAGGTACCGTATTATCTAGCCGTATGATAAGCTTTTTAAGTACGCTACAATTTTCGGGAATTCCCCTTATCGTTACTTTATTTATAATCGTTCTTTTAATAGGAATCATGATTCCATCGACAGAAACGAAGTGGTCATTATTAAATCCATTGATTGTACCATTATTCATGAGATCCAATATTACACCGGACTTTACACAATTTATCTTTCGTGCGGCCGATGGTTTATCAAGATGTATCACTCCAATATTTGGTTATTTTATCGTGATGCTTGCTTTTTTACAAAAATATAATTATGATGAAGAAAATAAAATTACGATATTTGGTACTATTCGTAAAATAATGCCATCATTCTTACTCTTTGTAGGTGTTTGGCTGTTAATTTTAATTGGATGGTATATTGTAGGATTACCAATTGGTGTTGGTACTTATCCAACTTTATAGTTGCAAGAAGAAAGAAAATCTGTTAAAATGAGATTGTAAAGAGAATAGTAATATAGTGTGCGAAGGTAAACAAAATAAAGGAAAATTCTTGTTGGGAATTTGTCAAATATTTGGACACATAGTAGAGGGGGTTTTAACCCATCTCTACTTTTTTTTCAAATTGATCAGGGGAAAGATACCCGATGGAAGAGTGAATTCGGACAGGATTGTAAAACCCTT
>CALVJD010000070.1 GCA_944332005.1 uncultured Bacilli bacterium | reverse complement strand
ACTGAATATTTCATCTCAAACCCTCTTTCTATCATTATTTTTTGATCCTCGTGTATTGTTCCACTTTCATGCTTAAATGATATTTGGTACGCAAACGAGCAATTTCTTCCATCATTTCCGTTTTATGATGTTTATCTAATGCCTCTTCACTCTTTCATCGATCGATCAATAAAACGGTCTTTTCATCTTCTACTGGAAAATAATATTCATACTTTTCGTTTCCCTCTTCCGCACGAACTTTATCGACTAATCCACTCTCGATCATTTCTTGTACAAATTTTCTAGCACTCCCATTTTCCCCAGTATAATAAATATTGATTGTTATTTCCATAAAAAACTCCTTTCCCATCTTATTATTTATTATATCAAAAAAAGAACAAATCTTATATAAGATTTGAACAATAAAAGTAGATCATATTTTATGTATCTACTTTTTCATCTTCTGCTAATTGTTCAAAATATTTTTCTTTTAACTCTGGATAAATTTTAAAAAATGATTCAATATTGATTCCTCGTTTTTGCCATCTTATCACTTTAGGAATTAAATCACTATTATCGTTTGGAATGAAAGACGGCCTTTGTGGATATAAATAAAGCTTTAGTTCTCCTTTGTCATTGAATTCTTTAAGTTTTTCAAAAACGTTATTTACATATTCTTCATGAATGACATCTTCATCAAACTCACTAACGACCTCTGCTGACCATCCAGTTTCTCCTGATATAAAATTTTTACCATTTAAAGTATAAAGTGATCCTGAAACATTAAAAATATCTTGAAACATATTTTCTTTTCTTTCGACTAAAATGACTGGATTGTTTTCTGTTCCATCACCACTTAAATAATAATATAAATCACTACCTTTATTGCTTATAAAAATCGTAGAAATAGCTTTCGATAAAGTTGCATATACCCACAATGTACCATGCGCAGTTTTATTCTTTTTTATCGTTTTTAGTCCTCGATGTACACTTCCATGATACACATATCTTATTTTTTCTTTCATAATTACCTTCTTCTATTTCTAGCACACTCTCAAATTTTAACATGTTGTAAATTTAAATCGAATAATAAAGTACCCTATTTTGTTTCTTTCAAAGAGAAAATGAGTATAACATCACCCTCTCCTAATACTTCTCTTAACTCTGTTTCATTTACATTTTTAATTTTACCTAATTTAGTAAAATTCCAAGTGTTTGTATCATAATAAAGTGTAATTTGATTTCCTTGATACAAAATCAAATCTCCTGGCTCAGTCGTGATCCTTTGATCGTTCGTCGGTAAATCAAAACCTAAACTTCCTACTTTTTCAAAATTACCATAATCACTTGCATATATCGATAGTTCTCCTTCCTTTAACTTTTCCATAAAAGCCCTTGCCGAAGAATTATCTTCAAGTTCAATATCAAAAATCATACCATTTACTTCTAATCGAATTTCATCCACATTTATAACCTCCATTTCTTGATCTTCTTCTTTAAAATTCGTTTCATTTACATGATTAATCTTATTGAAAAGGACAAACAAAGCTATTACGATACTAATTAACACAAGGATACTAATTCCTATTATTTTTTTCTTACTCATTATTTACACCTCTATCTATAACAACAGAAAAGCAATTATAAACTTGATCAAAAATAGAAAAACATGATGATGTTTTTTTTATTATATCATTTAATGAAAAAATAATATAATATTTCTTCTAATAACATAAAACATATTTTCATTTCCTATCATTTCAGTTATAATGATAACAAGAAAGTAGAGAGATTCGTATGACCAAATCAATAAAAACTAATTTTTCCGTTATCTTTTTCATCTTATTAATCATAGGTATTCAATTACTACCTATCTTTCTAGATTTTATTTCAATCGGTCTAGAAAAAATTACCAGTTTGAACGATTATGCTAGAATCACGGATGTCGATTATAAAGCCGTATTGGTCGATGAGCCGGGAGAAGGTGGAAAAGTAGTAATCACAGAACGATTAACTTACGATATTCATGCGGCATCAAAAAATAATTTATTCTGGGAATTATGGCGAGATCTTCCGGAAGATTATGTCGATGGATTAAAAGTGGATTATCAAGTAAACTATGTAAAACAAATTAAGGAAGACGGAAGTGAAATCGTCTATCAAGAAAGTCCTAAATTATATTGGGATGATAGTGATTATACAAGTAGTATTTATGGACCAGGAAAATGGTATCATAGTGAAGGGCCGTATAATGAAAGTACCCAAGACTATGAATGTATTTTCTTTTATGTAGATGGATTATATCGTGGAACCATTACATTTGAAATTCAATATGAAATGCATAATGCTTCTTTACGATATTCTGATGTTTCTGAATTATACTTGACGATGTACTCCGAAGATACAATCAACTATTTAGAATCCTTTCATGGAGAAATTTTAATTCCACAAAAAGATATGCCAAGTAAAGGAAACTATCTAGCACATACATTCGGAACCAATGCTCATACTTTTGATTATGAAGAATCAGATGAATTGAATTCTGGATATCATACTTTTGCTTTCGACTTAGATAAAGATGATTTAAAATTCAAAAATTACAACCAATATTTAGAGTTTACCCTACTTGCTTATGGAGATGACAAACATATCTTTACCGATTATGCACCGGATAATTATTATTCTAATGATGTCTACTTAGAAGAAGCACTACTAGCTTTAGAGGAATATGATCAGCTTCCACAAAAAGCGAGAAACAATAAATACAAAGTACTTGGTGGTTCAATTATTCTATCACTTTTCCTTCTCTTCTTTGTAACCAATAGAAATAAAAAAATCAGAAAAAAACATCACTTTTATAAACCTTCTATGAAAATGCAATATTTTAGAGAAATACCAAGCAATTTAGATCCTTATTTTGCTGCTAAATTAGTGTTCTCTAAACAAAAGCATAAGATCGATATGAGTGATAGTTATTCTGCTATACTACTTAGTTTAGTACGTAAAGGTTATATTGCATTAGATCGAATCGACCAAAAGAAAAGTTGGGAAAATAATAATATCGTATTAAAAATATTATATGAGCCAAACACTTCTAATCAAAATATAGTCACTCAAGCAAATATTCAAGCAAATAATAGTTTATTAAACTTTAACAACAATCCAATAAAGATAGAACCAACACAAACAATTCCAAACTTCGAATTATATAATAAAAACGGTAAAAAATTAGAGAAGCTTTCTCCTAATGAAGAAGCATACTTTAATTTGATTATTCATCATGCAACGACGGATTCGATCTCCATGAAAGACTTTCAAAACAAGGTATCACGCGATTATGATAATACTGACAGTTTTGTGACAACAATCGAAAATTCTACTATAAACATTGGAATATCACAAGGATACTTTCAAAAGATTGGCTATGATAGTCTCAAAAACAGTACGAATTCACTCGCCAATTTCTATATTATTATGAGTATTCTCATTATCGTTTTGGGGAATATGATAATATCCTTTACACGTCTTGATTTCGCATATGGATCATTGTTCATTTTAGGAATCGTAATGTTCATATGTGCGATCATTCTAAAAAAACAAGCTAACCAGTATATATTACTCACACAATTTGGGGAAGATGAATATGAAAAATGGCACGCTCTATATCAGTTTCTAAATAGTGCAACTTTAATGAATGAACGTACCGTGATTGACTTACCACTTTGGGAAAAATATTTGGTATATGCAACAGCCTTTGGTATTTCTGATAAAGTAATCAAAGCTCTGAAACTGCAAACGTTCGATGTTACGGAAAGTCCAATTCTCAGCAATCCTTATTACTTTACCACTAACTTTAGAGTAACCAGTCGTTCCTTTCGAACAGCAACTCACCGAGCATCATCCATTTCAAGAACTTCTAGATATCATGGTGGATCTTACTACGGTGGAGGAGGCCGCGGTGGCGGTGGTGGTGGCGGTGGCCATTAACCAAAAAAAGAATAATTCCAAAAGAATTACTCTTTTTATTTTACGAAAAAATCTTTTGATTGAAGATGAGAACAATCGATCGAAAGGGCTTTTTCGACAAGTGATTTGTCAAATGTTTTATAGATTGTTTTCGATATATACTTTTCTGCTATTTTTAAAATATAAGCATAATCATCGATATCATCAGGAAAATAGATTCCTCCTCGTTTTTGATTCTTTAACATCCAACATAGAGCAGCTAATGCTGACATCGATACAGGAGTGATCGTAGGCGTTTGCCAATAGGAATCCTTTTTCTTTTTATATAAGTAAGATAGTTCAATACGATTACCTACCCACACTGGATCAAAAGCATCCCCGATGAGAAGTACCCCTACATATTCTGTCCCTTCGGCAATTTTTTCATGATAAACAATTTCTGATTGGGTTGGGTAAATATGACCTCGTACGATAGTTTGGCCAGTCTCACTCTCTTGGTCGAGCGATTTTGTAGGATCTGGATTGGGATAACGATTTACTCTTGCCTTTTGTAAATATTCTTTTGCTAGATCACAAGGAGAGTAAATAAACATGACGGAAGGACGATAAACAACATGATTATTTTCTACTACTTCTAGGTTATTAGCAATGGTAATCGTCTCTTCGTGAGGCACTAGAAACCCTTCAAATGAACCATTTGGATAATAAGTATGACATTTCATATCAACCGCTATTTTTCGATATTCTAAAAAGCCTTTATCGACATCTAAAAAGCGATAAGTATCTTTCTCTTCCAACTTCTCATGAGTTCCTATATTTTGAGTAGCTTCACTTAACAATTCGAAAAAAAAGGAATCAACACACCATGTATTTACTAATTTATCTTCTTTATATTCCTCTTTTATTTTTTGTAAATCGATATCGTTCACGTGAATCATTCGAATTCCTAATATCCTAGCAATCTCATTAAAACGATGTTCCTTCCATAATCGTTTTAACTTTTTATCCTTTTTAAATTGTTCATGGATAATATATGCGATGGCTGCTTTGACAAAATGAGATACTAAACCTGGATTATTTCCATGCTGTAATACAATAGGATACTGATTATATTTACTATCATCTCGATATTGTCTTTGCATTTCTCGTTTCAAAATATTCTCCGTAAAAATGCTATACCAGTTATCGGGCCAATCAGCTTCACCCGTATTCAAATACATAATATGATGTTCCAAGCACCACCTACAGAGATCTCTGGTTCCAACAGCATCCGCAAAATCAAGAAGCACATCTCCTCGATTTAAGAAGCGCTGAAAAACCTCCTCAAAATTGTGGACATCAACCTCACATACATAAAAATTACTAGCAATTCCTCCCATGTTAATATAAGCATCAAACTCAAATGGATCACGAGTAATCACAATATAATGATTCTCATCGAACTCGATTTCTTTCGATACTTTTTCAAAAAAGCTTTTCCCAACTGCCCCAAAACCAAATTGTACAATTGTACCATTATATTTAATCATCGAAAGTAAATTCCCTTCTTTCTCATTTTTCTCTTATTTTCTTTATCTTAATTTTCTTTGCTTCTTCATATCCGTTGGTAAATAAAATTTGGATATTCCTTTTCTGAAATTGGTACAAAATCTTACCTAAATCACGTTCCACATAATCACTACGTACTAAAATCTTATGAATTCCATGTTGCAAAAAATATTCCGCTGAAGGAAGATCTTGTGAATAAACATCCCAACTATTATCAAAAACAGAAGGGTCAATTTTATAACGCTGAAGACGATTTTTATCTAATAAAAAGACAGGGTTCGCATCCGCCTTCAGCGATAAATCATGTAACTTAGAAGCTCCCCATATTAATAATGGTCCAATCAACAAGTTATTGGTCGTTGCTTTCGTATTTGGCATGGGATTGGTACCATTAAAGATAGGAATTGGACGATATCCAAAGGCTGTTAAAGCAATTCCTTCTTTGATACTATTTACTGCAGGTAAATCGATAATAATGGCCATATCCTTACAGTAATCTCTCATGTAACAAATCGTAGGAATCGTATCATCAATCCACTCTCGTATTACATAAGATGGATTGATAGAAACAAATGGGACTGGCCTCACCCAATCGATCCAACGACTTCCAAAAGGTGCCCATATATTATATACTTCTTTTAAAGACATTCTATGAATTCCTTTCTATTACGACTGGTATATCCTGTGCGGATGAATCGATCCGTGCTTTTTTACTGATCCTAGCATAAAAACCCGCATGTTTGCCATCGATTGTATAAGAACCTAAACAAACATGAAATTTCTCTCCTTCCGGAGTTTCGAAAGGTTTACTAATAAACCTTTTTTGCGCCACATAGTCTTTGGAATGTTTTCTTACTGCTTTTAGAATTGCTTGATATTCCTCTTTCCCACAAGCATCCGGAATCGATATCTTTTCCCCTACTCTTCCAAAAGCAGGCTTATAAATATAATCGGATTTTCCTCTCGCATCTTCTACTCTAGTCGTATGAGGTAAGAGTTCTCTCCAAGTGTCTAATTTGATATGATGCTTTGCTAGTTCATTCCAAATAAGAGGAAATCGTTTGGTTTGAGCAAATATAGAAATAGGATGGTTACAAGAAGGAGTGATGGTGTCAAAATAACCCTCCCAAGTTTTTGGTTTGATATCTTTCAACCATTCCAAAGGAGTAAAACGAAAAATAAAATCAACTTTCCCTTGGTAACCATCTAAAATACTAAACGCTTCTTGATTTTGAAAACGTAAGTGATCGGCCGCACCATAAATAGCTCGAAACCCCAGTGAATCCATTTTATCTCCTATATATTGCATCACTTGGCGATCATCACTATAAGAAGTACAATGAACAAACATAATCGTACCATGTGGTTTTATTTTCTTTGCGATCGCGCCAGATAATCGTTCCCCAAAATCAATACTAACATATTGATTAGGTGCTAAATACTGAATCGCGAGTTTTGGTAGTAGAGAAGCTTCGGCGAAACCACCTGGAACATCACTATTCACTTCACTTACCGCCCATTTTCCTTCTATCGTTGGATGAAAATCATAACGCATCAAACGAACATGACGATTGGGATCATAATTCGACATCTTTTTTAATTCATGAGATATTTTTTTGGGAAGAGCAAGGACTTTAGCAAGATCAAGATGATGATTTAAAAACATTTCCGCTTCTCTTGTTTCGAAATCTAAGGCTTCTGTCAATCTTACCAGCTCTTCATATTCTTCTTCTGTAATTACTAATACATGTTGAGCAAGCGTTCCATCGTCCAAAAATTGAGGATCCCATTTATAACAATCAAAAATCGCATCTACTCTATAACGAGCAAATTGATCATGTGGTATCGATACTAATTTCATATGATCTATCCCCTTCTATTATTTTTGAACCAACAATGTTACACACTCTACATGATAAGTTTCACAGAACATATCAACTGGAGTTATTTCCATTACTTCATAATCGCTACTTAGCTCTTTTAAATCACGAGCAAGTGTCATAGGATCACAAGATACATAAACAATTCTCTTTGGATTTATATGTTTTAACATTTGAAGTGTATGGGCATCCAGTCCAGCACGAGGGGGGTCGACAATCACGACATCTGGTTTCCATGGAATCTGATCGATTAACTTGGAAACGTCACCACATTGAAACATAATATGATCAAGATGATTCAATTCTTTGTTTCTATTCGCATTCAAAATGGCATGCTCATTCATTTCCATTCCCAATACTTCTTTTGCTCTTTGACTAAGATAAATGCCAATCGTTCCTGTACCACAATAAAGATCTAAAACCTTTTCGTCTCCCGTTAAAGCAGCATATTCTTCTACTTTGTCATATAATTTTATCGTTTGAGCAGTATTGACTTGAAAGAAAGAATCAGGAGAAATCACATAAATATAATCTTTCAAACGTTCATATATCACATCATTTCCATATAAAATGTGATTTTGTTTTCCTTGTCTTTTAACAATGGAAGTAACCTGTGTTTTTAACGTTTCCCAACCATCTACTTCTAAATCGACAAACACCACCATCGTATCTGGAAAATCATGACTACTACGTATGATGATTTGACCATTTCCGATCAATGTCATCTTCTTCAAAGATTGTATTATTTCATTCATCTTAGCATCACAAATCATACAAGCATCAATGGGAACAATTTGATAACTTTTCTTTTGATAAAGACCAATTTGTTTCTGTACCTGCAACGTAATTTTATTTCGATAATAAAAGGGCACATCACTTCCTATGATGGTCTTGATCTTGTCCTCTTCTATTTTCGCATAACGTCTCATAATCTCTTTTACTTTGTTCGCTTTAAATTGTAGTTGTTCTTCGTAAGAGAGGTGCATCAGATCACATCCGCCACATCTCTCGTAATAAGGACATGGAGCAACCACACGTTTTGAACTTTCTTTGATCACTTCTAATATCTTTGCTTCTACAATTTTCTTCTTTATTTTTACTACTTTAATTTTCACAACTTCATCGGGTAAAGCACCTTCTACAAAAATCGTCTTTTCAAACGCCCTGGCAATTCCTCTTCCCTGATGATCCAATTTTTCTATTTCGACAACGAATTCGTCATTTATCTTCATACTATCACCAACAACTTTAGTATACCATAGGAAGATATCTTTTTCATATTTTTTTACTTTTCATCCATACTATTATTAGCGTAAGGAGGATCTTATGAAAACAATTTACAAAGAAATAGAAAAAAATATTCAAACGATAAAAAAACAGTATCACAATAGTTCCGATCTGTTTTCTAGAACCATTACGATTGGAAACAAAAAAATTGCCTTTATCATCTTAGAAAGCGTCAGTAGTGATGATAAAATCAGCAACTTCTTTATGAAAGGAATCAACAATGATCTAAAAGAACTAGACTCCATCAGTATCGATCAACTGTTGCTTACCTTAGAAAACAATATTATCAATAGCAAAATTACCAAAATTCATACATGGGAAGATATCTACTACTACCTTCCTAGCGGATTTACCATTCTATTTGTAGAAGGAGAAAGTAGTTGCATTGCGATTGAAACCAAAGCTACGCTCGATCGGGGTGTGAGTGACTCTAATAACGAAGTGGTACTGCGAGGTCCCAAAGATAGTTTTACCGAAAATCACATGATCAATATCGGTCTCATTCGAAAACGTATCAAAGATCCAAAGCTACTTTTTATTGATCATAAAATTGGTAGAAGAACCAAAACAAAAGTTACCTTGGTCTATCTAGACGATGTTGTAAAAGAAGAAAAAGTAAACATGATCGAAACCAAATTAAATCAAATTGATATTGATGGTATTTTGGATAGTGGTTATATCAAAGAATTTTTAAATAATCAAAAAACAGCTTTTCCTAAAGTAATCAGTACCGAAAGACCAGATCTTGTATCAATGGCACTTTTAGAGGGAAAAATGGTAATTCTTGTTGAAAACACACCAATCGCACTTATCATTCCCGGTGTGTTAGTCGACTATTTTCACAATCCGGAGGATAATTATTTAAATCCCACCAATAGTTCTTTTACAAGACTCATTCGGGTATTATCCTTTCTAGCCACATTACTCACTCCCGCTATTTATGTATCCCTTATTACCTTCAACAAAAACTTAATTCCCACCCCTGTTTTTGAAGCACTGACGTTACAAAGAAAAGATTTATTTGTATCTGCTTTCATCGAAATCTTTTTACTGGTAACCATTTTCGAAATTTTAAGAGAAAGCGACATTCGTATTCCTAATAAAATGGGAACTTCGATCGGTGTCGTAGGAGCTTTAGTATTAGGAGATGCAGCCGTAAGTGCCGGTCTCGTTTCTTCGATTGCTGTCATTATTACTGCCATTACGGCCATTAGTGGATTATTATTTACCGATATCGATTTTGTATACGCCCTACGTCTATGGAGATATCTATTTTTAATTGGCGCGGCCTTTGGTGGATTAATCGGTGTTGGAGTGGTATTTATCCTTCTAATCATTCACCTTGCTCATTTAAAAACAGTCGATATTCCCTACTTAAGTCCGATCTATCCCTTATCCCTTCCAGATTTAAAACGAATGGTATTTCGTATTTCGAAACAAGACGACATTTATAGACCAACTTATTTAGATACTAAAAATCAAGAAAGAAAAAAATGAGTCAAACAAAACTCATTTTTATAACACATAGTTAATGACGACAAACATAACAGCCGTAATGATAATCACTAATAATAGAAATAATACGATTTTCATCATGACACTATGTTTTTTCATCGTATGTTTCATCTCTTGTAAATCCTCAAAATCATCTTCGCCAAACCCTAAACTAGAAGTATAAAAGGACTTATCCATCTCTAATTTTTCATCTTCATCTTCTTCTTTTTCTTGTTTATAACGCTCTTTTTCTTCCTTTAACAAAGATTGAATCGAACTAGAAGTCCCGACCATCGTATTATCACTAGATTTTAAATCCTGAAACAAATCAAGACATAAGTCTCGATCATTCATCTTATTTAACATACTAGTACTAGTAATAGTATGAATCAACTCTTTTAATTCATCTTCCTCTTTTTCAAGATCAGAATATTTCGTATAATTCTTATCTTCATCCATTTGTAAACTTTTCAAAATATTATACTGCGTATTTCGTAAACTACGTTGTTTATTATCTGAGTCAGTACGTTCTACCTTAGCTTTATTTAAGACATCACGAATATCATAGTTACGATCTTCATCTGGTTCTTCAATAATGGGAATTTCAATTGATTCTTCCTTAGGAATAATACCACGATATTTTTTTTCTCGTTTATAATCTTCACGATTTTGGAGCATTTGTTTGATCTTGGATATATCGATCTCATTGGTACTTCCAATGGAAGCAATTCCCTCAATATTGGTATATTCTCCACCCTCGTATATTTTTTTATATAATTCCTGATTACGGCGTGTACGCTGTTTTATCTCGGAATCTGCGTGATAATAACGTTCCATTCTACTTGGCATACTAGTCACCTCGTTATTATAATCATATCATAATTACAATTTTTTTTAAACTGTTTACTTGCATTTTCCAAAAACTTTCACTATAATGAAAAAAGGAGGATAATTATGGAAAAATACGTAGTAAATAAAGATGTATGTATCGGATGTGGAGCATGTGCAGCAATTGCTCCTGATGTATTTGAAATCAGTGATGAGGGATTAGCACAAGCAATCGAGCCAAAAAATCAAGTAGATAAAATGGATGAAGAAACAAAAGAGGCCGCACAAGACGCATTGGAAGGATGTCCAACTTCAGCTATCGAACTAACGGATGAAAATTAAAAAGAGTTTAGATGATCTAAACTCTTTTTTGTTAAGATAACAATCCATTGCTACCGGTTGGTGTTTGAACTTCACCATCGACAATCTGTACAGTATAACCATTCAAAACGATCACACCATCTGTTACATAGCCATCGACAATTTGAACATCGACCTTGTCTGGCTTAGGTCCATCATATTCTAAATTGACATTGGTATAACTATCATAAGAATCATAAAGTACTTCCCATTCAATCGCATCAATATACGTATCGGCATAAGTCATGGCATCGATCATATCTTGATCCATCGCATTATCAATAATGTTCTGATCAATCGTTAAGGTTCCTACTTCGTTAAAGTCAGAAAATAAAAATTCAAATGTCATTTTCGTCATAGAAGCATCTTCTGAAGATACCGATACCGCATCTGTTAAATCCATATATAATCTAGTAATATATCCTGTTTCTTTATCTACTTCGATATCCATAGTAGTATCTCCATTTACTTGAAACATGTTACTATCAGTCGCATCTGTGCTAGCTGCTGCGATTACCTCGCTTAATACTTCTTTGGATATATTCGCACGATATAAATAGATAGAATCATCCGATGACACTTGTTCTGGATTTTCTATATCCGGTAAGATATCGGATCCTGTCATAGAAGGTTCCTCAGATACTGATTTCGTCCATGTATCTTCACCAATCGTCTTTTGATAAGTAATGACATGATTAGGATCATTGCTATCCACATATCCTTCTGTAGTAAAAGTCATGCCAAGCATGGTAATCGATGAATCAACTTTTGAAATATGATTTTTCATATCAAAAGCCATATCCAATTTGATAGGCATATCTAAAGTAATGCCCTCTGTCTCCACAGAAGCAACTATATTATAAGTTAAGCGGTAACTATCCAAATCTTGCATTTTTGCCACTGCTTCTTCATATGGATCTTTTTTTTCACATCCTGTCAAACATAGAAGTCCAGTCAAACCTGCTGCCAATATAGACAAAATTTTCTTTTTCAAACATACTGTAGTGTTACAATTGATGTGAGACATTTATATATAGTAAAAAAGCAATAAGTCTAGTAAAATGTAATTATCCAAAAAACATTTTAATTAGAAAGGACTTATCGCTATGACAAGTATATCACATTA
>CALVJD010000069.1 GCA_944332005.1 uncultured Bacilli bacterium | reverse complement strand
AAAATGTCATTTTTAATCCAATTCTCTGGTTACTTTTCTTTGTTGAGCGAAGCGAAGTCATCTATTTCATGAATCTTTTACTGATCATTCGTGTTGGACTAATGGCGATCACGTCTCTTTATTTTTTAAAAAAGACGTTCAAAAACGTCGCCAATTATTGGCTTGTTATTTTTAGTCTTGTCTATAGTTTAGGCGGTTATACACTGCTTACTTATCACAACATCGTATGGTTGGATTGTCTCATCGTGTTCCCTTTATTTTTACTCGCGATGAAACATTTATTCGATACAGGAAAAGTACTTCCATTCGTAATTTTACTTACTTTGGAATTAGTACTTGGCTATTATATTGCTTATATGATTCTCATGATGATCGTATTCTGTGGAATATTTGGAATTCATTATTATGTCGAAAAGAAAAAAAGAAAAGAAGTTGCTATGAAATTGTTGCTTGGAACTCTCATTTCTCTTGGATTATCTTGTTTTTCTTTCCTACCTACTTTTATGCAATCGATGTCATCTTATCGCATTCAATCCATGACCAACGGAGACACTGGTTTTCAAGAATTTTTCACAAAGTTAAACTATTATCTATGTAGTGCGGTATTATTATTTTTCCCATTACTTTCTTTAAAACATTATAAAAAGGAAACCAAAACGAAAAAATTCTTATTTTTGTCTTTTCTATTTGCGTCTTGTGGTTTGATACTAGAACGAGTAAACATGATGTGGATGACCGGAAGTTACATGTGTTTCCCTTATCGTTATGGATTCATCCCTCTCACGATTCTGATTCTTATCAGTCTACATTATCTTAATCATGAAAAAGACGATGTTTCATTCCGTCTCAGCCATGTATTAGATCGCCATGATTTTCTATTTGGTATCCTATTTGTCATTACAGCAATTGTCACATTATTTATTATTATTGGATTTAGTCCTTATGTTTTACAATATAATATTGCATTTGGCCTATACTATAATCATACGATCATGTTTCTTCTTGTTGTAGCAGGTCTCTTTTTACTATTACTAATTTTGGCATATTTCTTTCATCAAAAAGGATTAAAGTACATTGCTCTAACCATTGTGATTCTTGGACAACTTTTCACAACTTCTTACTGGTATCTTGGAGTAGATAAAGAATATGCTAATATCGAACACAGCGACACGACTGCAAAGCGTGCAGAAGCGATTCGAGAGAGTTTCAAAATCACCAATTCTAATAACTTAGATCGGTATAAAGATAGTGCCGCTTATCTAGACGAAAATTATGCTCATATCCTTGGAGTTCCGACGATTTCCAATTGGATTCATATCGTGAAAGAAGAACAGATGGTATCACATCAAAAACTAGGCTATTCGACTCGTTATACAAAGATGCAAGACTTAGGAGGAACGCTTTTTAGTGATGCTCTCTATCATGTCAAATATTCTTTCCATAAAGAAAAACAGAGCGATTTGATCTATCAGTTATTGGATGAACACGATGGCATTTATCTCTATGAACGGGAAACATTGCCATTTGGTATTCTTCATAATATGACAACAGAGATCGATTTAATAAATAAGAATTCGTTTACGATACAAAATCAGATCTTTCGAGAATTGTTTGAAGAAAAAGAAGATATCATTCAAATTCCAACACTCGAATGGAACGTGTATGGGGCGACTTTAAAAGAGGGACGTTATTATCGTAACGAGATTGGCGAAGACTCCTATCTTGAAACTACCTTATCAGTCGATCAATTATCGGCTCTTTACTTAGATTCCGAAATGACGAATCAATTTAGTGAAGTAATCGTTAACGGAAAAGTAATTGATGTACCAATATTAAGTTATGAAAATAACACTTCTTATCCAAATTATAACAACAATGGTATTCTATGGTTAGGAGATTATGAAGGTCCCGTTACCATTCATTTATCGTTTCTAAGTCCCGTTTCTCCAAGTGAAATTCAGATAGGAATTCTCGATCTTGATCAGTATCAAAATTGGATAAAAAAAGAAAACACATACAATCCTATCTTGACTCTAGGGCACAACCAATTCACACTACAACTTCATAATACAACGGAAAAACACGAATTACTGATTCCTATCAACTACGATGAAGGATTTCAAGCGACGGTCAATGGAAAAGAAGTGGAAATTTCAAGGTATCTTGGTAATTTCATGAATATCCCAGTGGAAGATGGAGAAAATGAAATTGTATTTACCTATACTCCACCTTATCTTACCTTAGGGATTCAAATTAGTGTTGTTTCTCTCATTTTCTTAGCGGTTATGACTTTCTGTGCTCATCGCTTTAAGATTGATCAAAATAAAGTCATCCAAAATATTTTCTTTGTGATTAGTATTATTACTTATTTCCTATTTTTGTTTATCATTTATATTCGTCCTTATTTATAAGATCCTCTTTAGGATCTTTTTTTCATAGGCTAATAATGGGGCGATCTTCCACCTACACCATATTACTTTTTTCGAATATAATATCTTGAATAGAAAGGAGAATGATTTTGAAAAAATATATTTATGGAGTTATCCTAATCGTCTTGGTAGGGATTTGTATGACTCTTTTCTTTACTTTCAGGAAAGAAAAAAGTGACTTAAAGAAAATCACTGTTGCAGAAGTTGCTCATAGCATCTTTTATGCACCCCAATATGTTGCGGATCATCTCGGATATTTTGAAGAAGAGGGATTAGATGTGGAATTTATTCTTACGGCTGGTGCCGATAAAGTAACAGCTGCTGTTCTATCTGGAGATGTCGAAATAGGACTTTGTGGAAGTGAAGCAACGATTTATGTTTACAATCAAGGGGAAGAAGACTATTTAATAAACTTCTCTGCCCTTACCAAACGAGATGGTAGTTTTATCGTTTCTAGAGAACCAATAGAAAACTTCAAGCTCGAAGATTTAAAAGGTTCTTATGTCATTGGAGGTAGAAAAGGTGGTATGCCGGAGATGACATTCGAAT
>CALVJD010000068.1 GCA_944332005.1 uncultured Bacilli bacterium | reverse complement strand
TAGCACCTGCTTCTATGACGAAGATGATGTCGATGTTACTCATTGTGGAAAGCGTAGAAAAAGGATTAATTTCGTGGGATGATATGGTAACCGTAAGTGAAAATGCTTCCGGAATGGGTGGTAGTCAAATTTTGTTAGAGACAAACGAAAAAATGAGTGTGGATGATTTATTTAAAGGGATTGCCGTAGCCAGTGGAAACGATGCTGTTGTGGCAATGGCAGAAAAAATTGCTGGAACAGAAGACGAATTCGTCAAAATGATGAACAATCGAGCAAAAGAATTAGGACTTAATGATACCGAATTTAAAAATCCTCATGGTTTAGATGAAGCTAATCACTATTCTTCCGCATATGATATGGCTATGATTGCAAAAGAACTAGTGAAACATCCTAAAGTATTAGAATATACTTCTATCTATGAAGATTATTTAAGAGAAGATACCGATCGTAAAATTTGGCTTGTCAATACCAACAAATTAGTACGTTTCTATGATGGTGTCGATGGTCTAAAAACTGGATATACCGAAACTGCTGGATATTGTATTACCACAACAGCAGAAAAAGATGGCATGCGTATTATTACGGTTGTCATGGGTGAACCAGATAGTAAAACGAGAAATGCGGAAACAAGTGCTATGTTGGATTATGCTTTTGCGCAATACGAAGTCGAAACACTTCTTTCGGAAAACAGTATTCTAGGAAAAAGAGAAATTGAAATGGGAAAACAAAAATATATGGAAATTACACCGGCTAGTGATGTGACGATTTTAAATAAAAAAACAGGTACTAAGAAAAACGCTACTTACGAGGTAGAAATTGACAATTTAAAAGCACCATTACAAAAAGGGGATATAATTGGTAATCTTACGATTAAAGAAGATGATAAAGTTACAAGAAACATCCCCATTACAGTGAAAGAAGATATTAAAAAAGCCAATATTCTCGAATTATATTGGCGTTACTTAACAGATATTTTATTAGGAGATATCCAGTTATCATAGTAGAAAAAACAGCAGAATTTATCTACTGTTTTTTCTTGTCATGAATCATATTTAATAATAACCAAGCAGTTAAAATAATAGCTAGAATCATATAAATATAGAAAAGCCATGGTTGTTCTTTTTGTTTGGTTATCATCAAAATACTAATCCCAATAATCAAAGCAAGATCAAGCAGTGCAAGCATCATTTGATAAGCAATATGTCTTTTATCATTACGACGACGCTCAGAATCATGAAGTTCTACATTAAAACGTACCTCGCCACTGTTGATACCTCTTAAAAGCGATAACGTCTCCCCAGGCATCCTAACTAAATCATGAACGTTTTCAGCGACAACAAGTGATAATCTTTCTAAATTTTCTTTGGTCAATAAATTTTGATTTTGAAAACGATTTTTTAACACTTGCATCAAATTGATATTAGGGTCAATTTCTTCTAATACCCCTTCTAAAACAACAATTCCACGTAATAACATCGAAATATCTTTTGGAAGCGTTATTTTATTAGAATTTAATAAATCAAACATATCAAGAGCAAACTCTTTCACATCAATATCGATCAGATCCGTAGTACCATTCTTATCTAAAATCTTCTTAATATCACGATTTAATTTTCGATAATCAACCGTATGATGACTGGTATCTAAAGTAGTTAGTACATCAGCAATTTCGGAAGTATCATTCTTGATAATCGCAATCATACATCGATTTAACAATTCTTTATTTTTAGTACTTAATCTTCCCATCATCCCAAAATCTAAATAGGCGATTTTCCCATCTTGAATTTTGATGTTATCACTATGAGGATCAGCATGAAAGAATCCATCGTCAATTGCTTGTTTCATGTAATGATCTGCCAGTTTACTAGCAATCTCTTCCATATCATATCCGTGTTCTATTAAAGCTTTTTTATCATTGATAAATGAGCCATCAATATATTCCATCACAAGTACATAAGGTGTGGAAAACTCTTTATATACCAAAAGTGGTTTAATATAACGAATATCATCATTATTGTGTTTAAACTCTTCAATATGATTCGCTTCAATGATAAAATCCATTTCTTCCTTTGCACTTTCATACATTTCATCGACAATGGCCTTCAAATCGGCAACATTACCGAAGAATTTATCTAATTTCAAAATCGATATCGTTCTTTTTAACAATTTGGCATCTAAAGTCATCATTTGATAAATGTCTTTTCGTTGAACTTTAATGGCGACCGTTTCTCCCGTCTTTAACATTCCCTTATGTGTTTGGGCAATCGAAGCCGATCCAATTGGTGTTTCTTCGATAGATGCAAAAATATCGTCCACATGTCCATTATATTCACGATTCAAAATGGCTTCTACTTCCTCATAAGGCATCGGCTTTACTGCACAACGTAATTTTTTTAATTCTTCACAAAGATCTCTAGGGATCAAATCCCCACGAGAAGATAGAATCTGCCCCATTTTCACAAAAGTGGGACCTAAATCTTCGATCATGGAACGAATGTTTTCAGGAGATTGATCTTTTATCAAATTATGTCTGCGAATAACATCGATAATTTCCTTTAATCGTTTTCTTTCATTACTCATCCTTTTTCTTATTCTTCTCCTTCTTACCTAATAAACTTCTAAGTTCTTCTTTTTCATCCTCATTCATCATCTCTACTGCCTTCATAATATCTTCCTTCGTAATATCTTTTTCTTCTACTACAACTGTAACACTTTCTTTTATTTTTTGTTCAATATTATGTTTCAGCTCTTCATTCGCCACTTTTCCTTCTTGATAAAGCTTTGTACCTTTTTCCAATAATTCTTCTCTAAGCTCTTTTGCTTTATCAGTGGTGAGTGCCATCGCACCTAATCCCATTAATACAATATTTTTTAATTCTTCCTTCATAAAACACCGCCTTTGTTAATTGTATTATATCACGTTTTTATCTTTCCATAAAGAAAAACAAGTACTTTACTTTTCTTAACAAAAAAAGCAGAAATTTCTGCTAAAGTCATAACAAATCACGTTTTGTTTTAAATTGACTATAATTTACCAAAATTAAAAAGTCCGGCTATGGGCAAAAAAAGTCCGGTTATAAGTGGAGTTTTATTTTTTTACTTGCATAAAAAATCCACTTTTAAACGGAAATTTATTTAATTACAACATATAATGACAAAAGGAGTAAAAAAATACTGTATAATATATAATAGTGATGGAGGTGTTATATGCAATTAAAAGATTATGAAAAAGTAGAAAACTCAAATATAGAATTTAAAGAGAAAGTGGAATATAATAAACCTAAAAGTTGGCTTAAATCCGTATCAGCATTTGCTAATTCAAATGGTGGAATTTTATTATTTGGAATAAAAGATGTAGATAGAGAACCTGTTGGGTTAGAAGATATCATTAAGGATTCAGAAAAAGTATCTGAATTAATAAATGATAAAATTACTCCACTCCCAAGATACGAATTAAAAACCTTTAAAGAAAACAATAAGGATTTTTTGGAAGTGAAAGTAGGAGATGGACCAAGAACTCCATATTATTATCATGGAGATGGAAGAAAAGAAGCTTTTATTAGAGCCGGAAACCAATCCATAATTGCTCCTAAACATATATTAGACGGATTAATTTTAAAAGGGCAAAACACAACTTTTGATGAATTACCTAGTCAGCATGATATATCTGATGTTAGTTTCACTTTATTAAATGCAACATTAAAAAAGGAAACGACTAAAGAATTAAATAAAGATAAAGATTATATATCATTAGAGTTAATGACAAAAAGTAAGAAAGTAACAAATGCAGGACTACTTTTATCCGATCAAGGATTATTAATTCAATCAAGAATTTTTTGTACTCGATGGAAAGGATTAGTTAAAGGAGCTGTTGAAGGAGATGCTATCGATGATAAAGAATATACAGGGAGTATTATTTCACTTTTAGAAAATGCCGAAATATTCATAAAGAATCATTCTAGAACTAGTTGGGAAATTAAAGGAATGAAAAGAATAGAAATAGAAGATTATCCAGTTAGGGCAATCCGTGAAGCTATAGTTAACGCTATTATTCATCGAGATTATCAAATGGTTGGTTCCGAAATTCATATAGACATATATGATAACAGATTGGAAATAACTTCACCTGGCGGAATGATAGATGGCAGTTTTATTCAAAATCTAGATATCACCAAAGTTTCATCAATGAGACGAAATAGAGTTATTTCGGACATCTTTAATCGACTACATTTTATGGAACGTAGAGCTAGTGGCTTGACAAGAATAGTAGAATCATATAATGATTATGATATCAAACCGACCTTTTATTCTGATGTTTCATCATTTAAAGTGATATTTCCAAATAAAAATTATATCAAAAAAAGTCCGGCTATGGGCAAAAAAAGTCCGGTTATAAGTGGAAATATTGTTAGTGATGAAGATTATTTTTTAATTAAACTACACAAAAATCTTCCGTCAAATATAACAAAAAGCACTCATGATAAAATTCAAAAATTATTTGATAAATTTAACTACCAATACAACTTTAAATGGGAAGATGTTGCGGAAATATTTCATGTTAAAAAATCTAGAGCATCAGAAATTATTGCACTATTACTAGAGGCTAATTTAATTGAGCCCTCTGAACCAACAAAATATAAATTTAAAAAATAAACATCACAATTTCATTATCAAATGACTTTTTTGTGTAAAATTTTATTGAAAAAGGAAGAGATTTCTCACTTTCTTATCATCAAAATGATGACAAAATAAAAAAACCTTTTTTCATTACAATTCAAGAAGACCTTAAAAAAAATCCAATATTTGGATTTTTTATTTGCATCAAAAAAGCAGAAATTTCTGCTTAAATCCATACACCAAAAGCAATCGCTGCCATACATAGAATTAATCCTGCACACCAGAAAGTCTTTACGATGTCTTGTTCGCTCCATCCCAATTTTTCAAAATGATGATGGAGAGGTGCCATTAAGAAAACTTTACGATGAAAAAGTTTAATAGACAATATTTGAATAATACATGCAAGCGTTTCTACTACAAAAACACCAGCAACGATAATAAGCGTAATCTCATGGTTGGTAAGAATCGCTATACTAGCAAGTGTTCCTCCAAGTGCGAGCGATCCTGTATCACCCATAAAAACTTTTGCAGGGTGCGTATTAAAGAAAAGAAATCCTAAAAGGGAACCTACTAAGACAAAGCAAAATACCGCAATGTCTTCATTTCCCATGGCCCAATGAGATCCCCAACTGATAATACCAAAAGCTAAAAAAGAGATCAGGGATAACCCACCTGCTAAACCATCTAATCCATCCGTCAAATTGACAGCATTACTACTAGCTACTAAAACAAACAAGAGGAAGATTCCATAGAACCATCCCATGTCAATTTTAATTCCCAAAGTATGAATATCCAATACCGGCTGTCCACCACTTTTCATAAAAATAAAGAAGAAAATCAATGCTATAAATAATTGACCAAACAACTTTTGAATTTCTGTAAGTCCCTCATTGTTGTGCCTTCGAATACTTAAAAAATCATCGATAAATCCAAGAATTCCATAAGCGACAAAGACAAACATGACAATAAATAAGTTTTCAGAAAATTCGATCTTATCCATTAAAAGCAAAATGATGACGGTAACAATCGTCGGAACAATAAAAATAAGTCCTCCCATCGTTGGCGTTCCATCTTTTCCTTTATGAGCATCCTTTAAAAAGATACTGACATTTTGTCTTACTTTCAATTTTTTCAATAGTGGTATTAATATTAATCCAAAAATAATGGCTGTTACAAATCCTATCATAAGTGCTAGTATCGCTTTTGCTAAAATTAACACTGTCATCAACTCCTAATTGTTTTTATTACAATATCTTTATCATCAAAATCAATTTTTTCCGTTCCAATTATTTGATAATGTTCATGGCCTTTTCCCAATATTATAAGTATATCATTTTTCTTAAGCATTTGTATACCCTTTATAATGGCTTCTTCGCGATTTTCCACGATTTCATAATTAGAATTGTCAAGGTTTTGTACCATATCTTGAAAAATCTGTTTTGGATCCTCTGTACGTGGATTATCGTTTGTAAAAATAACATAGGTAGAAAGCGCAGTCGCAATATGAGCCATGATTGGACGCTTTTTACGATCACGATCGCCACCACAACCAATGATCGTAATAATATTAGCTTCGGAAAACTCATGAATTGCTTCTAGTATTTTTTCAACAGCATCAGGTGTATGTGCATAATCGACAATAATCGTATTTGTACCATAGGAAATCGTATCCATTCTTCCAGCTGGTGCTTTCATCTTCTTACATAGTTCCACTCGATCTTCTTGGTTAATTCCCAATTTTTCTAAAACGATGAGCACACATACTAAATTATAGATATTATGTTTTCCAAGCAAAGAAGTTATGTAAGGAATATCCATTCCATGACTAAGCGTAAATTTTGTCCTTGTACCACCCAATTCAAAATGGGTAACTTGATAATCACCACCTTGAAATCCATAAGTAATATTATGATTTTGTTCTAATAAAAAATAATTTTTATAAGGATCATCATAATTAATGATCGCTTTCCCATTTTCTTTTAACATATCAAATAATTTTTGCTTGGCTAACGCATAGTCTTCCATAGAAGCATGATAATCCAAATGATCTTCCGTAAGATTGCTAAAAATGACATAATCGAATTCTAAACCAGAGACTCTCTTCATGGATAGGGCATGACTACTTACTTCCATCACTACTACTTTACAATTTTGATCTCTACATGCAAGTAACATCTCATAAATATCGGTAATTTCTGGTGTCGTATTTGGTAAATCACTAATTTTATCTTTGATATAAAATCCAAGCGTACCAATATATCCACATTTCATACCATGATTATTTAATGCTTCATGAATACAAAAACAAGTTGTCGTTTTGCCATTTGTACCTGTCATACCAATCAATTTAAGATCTTTTATCTGATCATAATATTCCTCTTTTAACATTTGAATCAAATACTCTTTCGTATCTTCAACGACAATCGTTTCCACATCGTATAACCCATGATCCACAACTACTTTTGTAGCGCCTCTTTGAATGGCATCACTAACATAATCATGTCCATCATGTTGTAACGTTTTTAAAGCTACAAAGGTATCCCCTTTTTTAATTTTCCGCGAATCGGACTTAATATTCAAAAAAATCACCTCTTGCTACAGTTTATGAGACTATAACAAAATGGTGATTTCACCTATCTTTGATATTCTTTTAATAAATCTTCGACGATTTTCTTATCATTCATAGGAATCTTCTTATCTTTGACAATCATAAATTCTTCATGACCTTTTCCTAAAATCAACAATACATCATGACTCTTCAATAAGGAAATTCCCTTGGCGATCGCTTTCGGGCGATCTAAGATAACTTCAAAGTTTTCTTTTTCGATACCTTCAATCATATCCGCTACGATTTGCTTTGGATCTTCATCATGAGGATCATCATTCGTAATGATCGCATAATCAGCTAAATTAGTTACCAATTCCATCATGATTGGTCTTTTTAAACGATCACGATCTCCTGTACAACCAAATACAACATAAATGTGTTCCGGTTCTACTTCGTCAACTGTCTTTAAAATTTTTTCGATGGCATCTGGTGTATGAGCATAATCGACAATGATCGTATTCGTCTGATATCGAACCATATCCATACGTCCGACAGGAGCAGAAAGATGTGGAAAAATAGAACGAATTTTGTCAAACGAAACACCATATTCATGTAAAGCTGCAATTGTCACTAAAGCATTATAAACATTGTACTTTCCAAGAAGTGACATATCAAACGTATACAATTCATCATGATAACGACATGTAAAAACAGTGTCGACATTTGTCATTTGATAATCCACTACTTGATAATCACTATTCGTAAAACCATATGTAATATTAATATTTTGATCCAATAAGAAATACTCTTTATAACTATCATCTGCATTAATGAAAGCAAGTCCATCTTTTTTTAATTGTTTAAACAATTGTTGTTTTGCTAAAGCATAATTCCCCATCGATTTATGAAAATCCAAATGATCTTGTGTTAAATTCGTAAAAACTGCAAGATCAAATTCCAAACCTTCGATTCTTCCATAAGCAATCCCTTGACTACTAACCTCCATCACAATGATTTTACACCCATTCCGATATGCTTCTTCAAATATAGAATAAAGATCATATAAATCAGGAGTAGTATTATTTAAAGAACGAACTTTTTCATCCATATAGAAACCAACTGTTCCGATATAAGCAGCTTTTACTCCTACTTGATAAAATGCTTTATGAAGCAAGAAAGCACTGGTCGTCTTACCATTTGTTCCTGTAATTCCAATTAGTTGTAACTTCGATAACATATCCTGATAATAATCCTTTAAATAAGCTGCTAAATAAGCTCTTGTATCTGGAACAATTTCAGTTTCCACCGCATAACTTCCCTCTTCAGCAATAATTTTTATAGCTCCATTTTCAATTGCTTTTTCAATATATTGGTGCCCATCACTATCAACTCCTCGTAATGCTAAAAAAGTATCACCAGGCATAACCTTACGAGAATCCACCTTTAACTTCATAGTTCCACCTCTGCCACCATTTTACTATAAATCAACTATAATGGCAATTATGAGTTCAAAAACCCCATTTCTCATATTACATAAGGTGACTCAATTGTACCTTCACCACTTATTACCGTTACTTCTTTATCGATCACAAAAGCAGG
>CALVJD010000067.1 GCA_944332005.1 uncultured Bacilli bacterium | reverse complement strand
TATCTTATGTTAGAATGATATAAGGTGGTAACATGATATATGAGTTAGATGGAAAAAAATATCCAGTCATAGTTGAAAAAAAGAAAAATAAAAATACGTATATTCGTGTCAAAGAAGATCAACGTATTTTGGTGACTACTCATTATCTTGTTACTAATAGGCAAATTATGGATTTACTTAAGAAGAATGAAAACGCTATCCGTAAGATGATTCAAAAACGTGTCAACGAACAAGAAAGAAACGAAAAGTTCTATTATTTGGGTTCTATTTATGATATAATTATAGTACCGACGCTAGAAGAAATGGATATCGTTGGAGATAAAATATATGTAAAAAGTGAAAAAGAACTGGAGCGGTTTCTTGATCGTAAGCGAAAAGAATTATTTTGTGAACACTATGAAAGATATCATAATCGTTTTCAAGAATCAATTCCTATGCCAACTTTGAAAATTCGAATGATGAAAACAAGATGGGGTGTTTGTAATAAGAAAAGTAATACGATTACATTAAATGCGAATTTGATCAAGTATCCGATCGAATGTTTGGATTATGTAATCGTTCATGAACTTGCTCATTTAGTTTATTTTGATCATTCGCAAAACTTTTGGAATGTCGTTGCAAAATATTTTCCAGAATATAAAAAGTATCGTCGCTTGTTGAAAGATTAGTGGGGTGAACTATGAAAAAATTAAGTTGTATCATATTTTCGATATGTCTTTTAATACCATATGTTTTTGTTCCGGATGTTGTTCAGGCACAGACATTGCGCGATTTGAAGAATGAATTGGATGCGAAATTAGAAGAATATCAAAATAATCAAGAGGAGCAACAATTAACGCAAGATCAGATCGATTCGATTAATGCTAATATTAATTCGATTCGAGCTAATATTACGAATATTAATAATGAGATTGTGGAACTTTCCAAAGAAATTGAAGACTTGGAAGTTGATATTGAAGAAAAAGATAAACAAATTAAAGAAATCATGAATTTTGTACAAATTTCGAATGGGGAATCAGCTTATTTGGAATATGCGTTTGGTGCTCAAGACTTCACAGATTTCATTTATCGTGTGGCTGTGTCAGAACAGTTGTCAAAATATAATTCTGATTTGATTGATGAATACAATCAAATGATCGAAGATAATAAACAGAAACAAATTGATTTGGATGCTAAAAAAGAAAATTTATCTGCTCAGCAGGTAAGTTTAAATGCCGAATTAGATAAACTTGGCGAACAGATGAATAGTTTACTAGATACGAGTATCAGTATTGAAGAAGAAATTAAATTACAAAGAGAATTAATTCAAATTTACGAGGATCGTGGTTGTGATCTTGATGAGGATATTAAAACATGTGGACGTGAGTTGTTACCGACAACAACGGCTTTCTATCGACCTTTAGAAACTGGATATATTACAAGTGAATATGGTGATCGTTGCTATAGTTTAAATGGAAAATGGACTTGTAGTTTCCATTCGGGACTTGATTTTTCTACCAGTCAAAAGGAAAACACACCGGTATATGCAGTTGGTACAGGGCTAGTAGTAGGTATGACAATCCGTAGTAGTTGTGGTGGAAATATGGTATATGTCCAACATCGCTTATCCAATGGGCAAACCTATACGAGTGGCTATGCACATCTTAGAAGTATCAATGTTAGTAAAGGTGATGTGGTTACACGTGACACGGTTATTGGTATTATGGGTGGTGATCCAAATCGTGAATGGTGGGATAAATGTTCAACGGGAGGACATGTTCACATTATTATGGCGAATGGACTTTACCTGACGGATTATTCAAGTTGGAGTACTTTTATGTCCAAAACATTTAATCCAAGAATCATGATTAATACCCCGTCTGGACTTTACAACTGGTTCTATGATCGTTTAAGTAAATATTAAGAGGGAATTCCCTCTTTTTCGGTAGGTGAAAAATGAAAAAATTGATCGTATCTTTTTTAATTATTATATGTCTCGTTGGTTGTGAGCAAAAGAAAGAAGAATCGACTCTTTATGAACAATATGTCGAAGAGTTGGAACAACAAACGACATTTGTAGATGATTATCCATTTTTAATTGAGGCGAGTACGGAACAAATAACAGATGATGAAGTGATGTATCATGTGATTATTGATTCTCCTCAAGAGGCATTATATCAAGTAAAAGCTATGGTGATTCATGATCAAAAGACAGAGGATATCTATCCTAGTATTGGCGTATTAGATGCACCAGTTAATTTGATTCCTGGTTACATTAAGGAAGAAGAAGGATGTGTGAAAGGGATTGCGCTCGTTGGATACTTTCCATATCAAGATTCCTCATCACTAGATGTATCGTTTCGTTTGATGGTAGAGTGGCAAGATCAAAAAGGCGTTTCACATAAGATATATATTTTGCTACCATTCGACAAAGAAAATACCTAATATGATCTATAATAAACATGGTGATCATATGAAAGTAAAGGTATTTGACGAAGGTCATGAAAAAGATTTGGAAACTTCCATCAATGAATTTTTAAGCACTTTTGAAGGAGAAATTATCGATATTAAATTTAATGTTGCAGTTGGAGTCTTCTCAGAAGAACAAATTTATTGTTTTTCGGCCATGATTTTGTATCGTAAATAAAGAGGGTATCCTCTTTTTTTGACTATTATTTTTTATTCAGTACTTGACAATACAAGGTAGTGATGATATGATGTGAATGTGAGGTGATCTATGAATACACAATTTAAAAAGGGTGTTTTGGAATTGATTGTATTATTATCAGTCAATAAAAAAGATCGCTATGGATATGAATTAATTGTTGAGGTGTCAAAAGTGGTGGATGTCAATGATGGAACGATTTATCCATTATTAAAACGACTTACCAATGAAAAATATTTTGATACTTATTTAGTAGAATCCAAAGAAGGACCATCTCGAAAATATTATAAGATCAATGATCGTGGCAGGGCAAGATTATCGGAATTGCTTCATATTTGGAGTGAGTTTTCCGATTCGGTTAATCAATTTATAAAGGAGAGTAAGGAACATGAATAAAAAAGCATTTATCAATGAACTGGGAAGACGTCTATATGTTTTGGATGCCAGTGAACGTAAAGACATTTTAAATGAATATAGTGATACGATTGATGAGAAAGTGAAACATGGGAAAACGGAAGAAGAGGCAATTGCTGATTTTGGCAATATTGATGAATTAGTGAAGGAAATATTGAGTGCTTATAAGATCAATCCCCATTTTGATCAGCACGAAGAAAGTGATTTTAAAAAAACGACGAAAGAATTGGGAAACAGTTTTGAGCGTTTTATCAAAGAGGGAGCTAGAAAACTTTCTGATTTTACTAGAGATGTCGTAGATGAAGTGAAAAATCATAATGAAAATATTACGATTGAACTAGTGTTTGAAATCTTACTTAAGGGACTTGTCATGTTAATTCTTTTTGCGGTTTTATCATTTCCATTTGCTCTGTTCCGTGAGTTGGGATTACATATTTTTGATTTTTTAATTTTTCCCCTCAATCATTTGCTTAGTGTTGTTTGGTATATCGTTGTAGCGATTCTTTATTTCCTCGCTTGTGTATTAGTCGCGATTGCTATGTTTAAAGATTATTTTAAAAATAGTGGACAGAGCTCTAAAAAAGAGGAAAAGAAAAAGACTGAAAATCATAAAAAAAAAGAAAAAATAACATCAGAAGAAAAGATCTTGATGGATGAGGCAAAAAGTCCAGTCGTGTCTAACAAAAAAGAAAAGAAACACCCTATTTTAGATATTTTTACCCTTATTGTAAAAGTAGGTATTATCTTCATGACATTACCATTGCTTTTCTTAAATATCGGAATTGTATGTGTTCTTTGTTTCATTATTTTCTTGATGTTTAAAGGAATTTTCTTTATCGATGTTTTACTAGTAGGTATTGGTTGTGGACTTATTTTTGGACATCTTCAAAATATTATTTATACGCTTACTTTAACGAAAAAGAAAGTTCATTTTTATCCTTTTATGATTGGAATTTGCCTTTTATTCTTAGGCAGCCTATTTTTGTTTGATCGTTGTATGAATTTAAAATATATCAATGATCTTCCGGAAAACACTTATGTGGAGACGAAAGAAGAATTCGTTGAAGATATTACGAAAACAACCATTTTAGCAAATGAGTATGTTACATTAGATATCGATAACTCTTTAGAGGATGGTAAAATGCGTGTCGTTGTATATTACTATCCGTCTATGAGTGATATTCAATCTTATTGGATGGAAGAAGATGATGAAAACTATTATTGGATTCGAAATAATAGCAAAGAGGCTTATTATGATTATCAAGTATTTTTTAAAACCTTAGAATCAATTGAAAAGGAACAAACGATTTATGCTTATCATAAATTGTTAGAAGTACGTGTGAATGTTTATACGAATGAAAACACCAGATCATTGTTACATCTATATGATAATTAATTAGAAATAAAAGGAGAAAAACTTATTCAGATGGATAAGTTTTTTTGTTTGTAAACAGGATTTTCTGACCGATCTCGGGTATATATTTGATAGGAGGTGAAAAATGAAAAAAATAGTAACAGGTCTTATGGTCTTTATGATGGGAATGAATGTGATCAGTGCGAAAACTTATTATACGGATTATTCTGATTTTAGTGATTTTACAGCTACTCCTATTTATGGAAATGATACTGTGAATGTAGAAACGGAGATGTGGTATACATGGTATCGGGAAGAGAAGGAATTGGGCCCTTATCAAAATCAATATTTATCCAATATGGATTATCCACTCATCGATTATGAAGATTCCATAGAAGGTGAATGGAGTTCATGGGGGTATGAAGAGCCTGAAAACATATTAGAGCGTATTATTCAAAGAAGAAGTGTGTATCGTTATCAAGATATGAAAGAAATTCGTTACCTTCAGTTCTATGGATTATCTGGAAGTAATCAGCGTTTTTATATCAGTGAATTGGAAGTTTCCGTGAATGGGAATCCAGTCGATTATACGGTTTTATGTGATCAATGTGGTGAACATTTTAAACAATCGATTCAAAATGGTGATCAAAAAGAGACGGATGTTTATGTTTCAAATGGAACAGATTTTTGGATCGACTTAAATAATTATTATCCCGCAGATACGATTACCTTTGATTTATATTTGTATGATACAGGAACAAAACAGAAAGATTATCGGGTAAGAATGACACACGATATAGAATCGGGATTCCATGTTTATTTTGATGGCTATTGGATTCAATGTTTTACTTATCAAAGTGCGGATGACATTGTTCCGATTACTCATACAATTGAGCAAATGGTCATGACTAATCCTGAATGGTATGAACCAAAAGAAATGCTTGAAGAAGTGGAAGCAAGCTTAGTGCGTAAGGTAGAAAAAAGAAATCAGTATCGCTACATCGATTATGTTCCATATCGCAGATATCGTATAAAAAAAGTTTACCGAGAAGGATACTGGCCATCGGGAACATCGGAATATCCCTATGTAGATGTGACCAACTGTAAGGTACATTTTCGTTCTCAAGTACGTGATAAGTTAGTATTGAAAGATCCACTCGTGATCGATACAGCAACCATGAAAATACAAGATCTCATTTTAGAAAGTAGTCAACCTGTAGAAACAGAAGGAACCGTTGATATGACACAAAATGGGGAATATCCGATTACGTTTAAAATGGGAGATTTAATAGTAACAGAAAATGTTACGGTAGATATTTTAGAAAATACGATCCAAGAAGAAAAGATAGAAGCGTTAAACAAGACAATCGAAGAACAACGACAAATGATCGAACAGTTAGAAGAAGAAAAAGAAAGTTTGAAAGAAATGCTTACTGAAGAACGTGATCAAAATGCTTCTTTACAACAAAATATTACGGCATTAGAAGAAGCATTAAAAAAGCTAATGAAAGAAAAAGAAACATTGATGGAAGAGTTAACGGTTTTGAAAAAAGATTATGAAAAATTACAAGCTAAAGAAGCGGAAAAGCAAGAGGAATTGGTTGACTTAAAAGGCCAAATTGAATCATTGGAAGAGCAGCTTATAACGAAGCAAAAGGAAATTGCAAAATGGGAAGATCAACAACATCAATTAAGTTTAGAAAAACAGAATTTACAAGAGAAGATGGATATTTTAGAAATAGAAAAACAAGAATGGCATGGCAAGGCTCTTTTGCATGAAGAAGAGATCAATACATTAAAGTTAAAGGTCAATACGTTAATTTCGGAAAATCAAACGTTATTAATGAGAATTGATCAATTAGTACAAGAAAAAGAAAACTTAGTAGGAGATTATCAGCAAGAATTAATTCAATTGGATTTGCGTCTTACACAAGAAAAGACCAAACTTGAAGAAGTAAATGCCAGTGAGTATAAGTGTCGCTCTGAATTAGAAAAGATCCAAACAACCGATATGGATAACACTCCTTCTGAAGGGTCGCATGATTTTCCACAATATTTTATTTATGGGGTTTGTGGTTTTAGTATTGTAGTATTATTGATCGGTATCTGGTGGTTTATTCGATCCAGAAAACAGAAATAATTTTTCTACTTTTGTCGAATTGATTTATAGCTGTGTCAAAAAGTGTTAAATTAGACGTGAGGTGATTTTGTGCTAGATATCAATATGGAATTTCGTAAGGGAATCTTATTTGTTCGCCTCAATGGAGAGTTGACTAAGGATACCGTGGATCAGTTAAATGAAGAGGTGACAAAAAGAATAGAAAAAAATGGGATTCATAACGTTGTCTTTAATATTGAAGAATTAAAGGTTATTGACATAAAAGGAATTCATGCCTTATTTTATAATTATGAAATTTGTCATAAAGGCCATGGGAAGACTTTGTTATGTGGTTTACATAACACTCT
Source organism: uncultured Bacilli bacterium (assembly GCA_944332005.1). GTDB lineage: Bacteria > Bacillota_I > Bacilli_A > RF39 > UBA660 > CALVRE01. Next base: position 1,346 of record CALVJD010000067.1, on the reverse strand, counting down.
CGTCAAACATCGAATCGAACATAGTCGTCTACTTAAATACATGTTAGAGACAAGTGACGAACTTAGTGCCTTTACGATGATTGATTTATAAATGGTCTTGACAAATCGGATAGATGATTTATAATGAAAATAAATAGATAGTTCTTATCAAGAGAGGCAGAGGGAATAGGCCCAATGAAGCCCAGCAACCTACCGAATGGTGTGGTGCTAAATCCTACGGGAAACCGATAGATAAGTAATAGGAAGTACTTACTGGTTTTCGGTAAGTGCTTTTCTTTTTGAGGAAGAAGGAGAATTTATGGAAACATTAAAAACATGTGAAATGGTGATGAGAGGACATCCTGATAAATTATGTGATCAAATTGCGGATGCGATTATGGATGAATATTATCGTCATGATCCACAAGCTAAAACAGCGATCGAAGTATGTGCTAGCTACAAACGGATTTTAATTATGGGTGAAGTGACAAGTATTTATCAATTTGATATTGAATCTCTCGTGCGTAAGGTTATATGTGAAATAGGTTATGACAGGGATGAATTAGGCTTTAACGGACATAAAATACCTATTGATATTGATCTTCATGAACAGTCTTTGGATATTGTATTAGGAGTTGATCGAGCAACTGATGATACGGAAGAATGGGGAGCTGGTGATCAAGGAATGATGTATGGATACGCCACAAATGAAACGGAAACTTATATGTCATTACCTTATGTATTAACACAAAAATTAGCTTTTTCATTAGAAAAGGCACATGAGAAATTAACATATTTACGCCCAGATGGTAAAATGCAAGTAACGGTTTTATATAGTGGAAAAAAGCCAATAAAAGTAACCAGTATTGTTTTGTCCACACAGCATGATGAAATAGATATTACTAAACTTCGTAAAGAAATCAAAGAATATGTGATTGATCCCGTAATACCAAAAGAACTGATCGATGAGGATACGATGATTCAAATTAATCCAACCGGACGATTTGTCATTGGTGGACCGGTTGGTGATACAGGATTAACTGGAAGGAAGATTATGGTCGATACTTACGGTGGAATTGCGCATCACGGTGGTGGATCTTTCAGTGGAAAAGATATGACGAAAGTAGATCGCAGTGCAGCTTATTACGCTCGTTATGTCGCTAAAAATATCGTGGCAGCTAAATTATGTGATGAATGCGAAATTGCGCTTTCTTATGCGATTGGAACAAGCAGGCCGACGATGATTCAAGTTAATACGTTTGGAACCGAAAAAATTCCTGTTGAAATGATTCAAAAAATCATTGAGGAACATTTTGATTTTCGTCCAAAACACATGATTGAAGAATTAAAATTAAAAGAAATTTCTT
>CALVJD010000066.1 GCA_944332005.1 uncultured Bacilli bacterium | reverse complement strand
TGTAGCTGTAGTTCAGGTAGCCGCTGAAGTGCACGTAAAGGATGCTATACGCAGAATCTGCATTCATCGACCAATAATAACTATTTACAGTTGGATTTTCGATTTTCGCACTGTCTACAAATGTTTTGGTACTAGATGTAGATAAATCAATGTCATTTCCACTAAACATTTCTCCAACACTTGATAGGGCTACATTTCCTGTAAACATGGTAGTTGCATTCGCATAGTTTGCTCCATCTCTATATTGTGTCATATTAAACTCTCGATTCGTACTATCGAAATAATTTTGATCTAAACTATTTTTAAAATTTGTTAAGGCTCCCGTATAAATCGTACTACTTGTCGAAAAGGTTGTATTGCTTCCAAACTGACTTGTAGAACTTAGTAATCCATTTAAGATGACTTTCGTTCCATTTTGGTCATGTTTCACAACTCTTGCTAGATAACTACTTCCGTCTGTCTTTGGTATAAGAATATATTCTCCTACATACATATCTTTTACATTACTTGCTTTACTGGTACTAGCAACATATGGTTCCGTTAGAGTACCTACACCTTCTGTGTAGGTAAGATTAGAGACTTCCACAACGGGACGCACCCCGCTCGCATCCGTCGGATCGTAGTCGTACAGGGTGCCGATGCCGTCCACGTAACGGACGTCAGACGCAGAATAAATATCGGCTAGCCAATAATAATTTTTAATATCTAGATAAGTATTTGCTCCTCCATAAGTCGTATATTCTACTTCAGTTAATAATCTCACTTTTCTATTACTAATTTCTTCTTCAATGACACTACTTCCGTTATACACTTTTCTTGTGTATGTCATATTCTCTAAACTATTTTGTACTTCACTTGGTAGTGATTCTAAAAAGATATTCTCTAACCAATTCCCTACATAGGATTTCTCTAAAGATGGACCGTTTGCTACACTACTTTGCCAAGCAATAGATGTTACTGGGTATGAGGTAATTAATGTATATTTCCCTGTCGTTTTATCTACTTTGATGATTCGCCACTGATGTCCCGCGTACCATATCCAGTTATTTCCAACCGTTCCACTTGCTCCGGTATAGACATATTCATTTTCTTCCTCTTTATAACATTCTGTTGTAACAGTATCGGTACATAGATGATTTTTTACTAAATCAGGTGTTACTATGGCTACTTCTCCGCCGACTTTTGCAAGACACTCTTCTTTTGTTAAGCCTTTTTCTAAGATGACATCTTCATCTTGGAATCTTTGATAAACACATTTATTTCCTTTATAGACGGCGATGCTTGCTTTCCCATTCTCATCGAATGATCCTGCTATCGCATCCATCCTCTCTCCTTTGTATTCTAAGGTGTTGAAATCGATCGTTGGATTAGGATTATTCATGAGTTCTAGTGCGTATTCTGTTTCCGCTGTTCGAAGGAGATATCTGGCACTATTTTTTAAAGCTCCATCCCTGGCATCTTCGATCACATTCATAATGAGCGGTGTTGCAATCAAGGCTATTACTGCTAATATGACGATGACTGCTAGTAATTCAATTAACGTAAATCCTTTTTTCTTCATATTTTTTCACTCCTATTCTTATTCTTCTCTATTTTAATTGTATCATACATTCCTCTGTAATCCAATATGTATTTTTTATATGGTGAAAAAAGAGAGGTATATAATACCCCCCCCCGTGTGCATACCGCAACCAAATTTTTCCTTTATTTTTCATGCTTTCGCACACTATATTACTATTTCATTTGTTTTATGAAAATATTATACACTCATAAGTTCATTTTCTTTGAGTTTAAATTTTTCATCGACAACTTTATTGTACTTATTGATTAATTCTTGAACATCTTCTTGTCCTTGTTTTTGTTCATCTTCTGTTACTCCAGACAATTTTTTTATATCATTATTAGCATCTTGTCTTACATTACGTAAAGCAATTCGACAATCTTCCGCTATTCCTTTGGCTTGTTTGACATATTCTTTTCTAGTATCTTCTGTAAGTGCAGGAATATTTAAAATAATAACCTCACCATTGTTATTTGGTGTAAGCCCAATATTGGCCTCATAAATACCTTTTTCAATTGCTCCTAAACAAGAACGATCAAATGGTTTTATCATCAATTGTCTTGCTTCAGGAATGGAAATATTCGCTAGTTGCTTCAAAGGTGTATCTGCCCCATAATAATTCACCATAACGCCATCTAAAATCGTCGGATTGGCTCTACCGGCACGAATATTGGTAAAACGTTTTTCCATATTTTCAATGGCTTGTTCCATTCGCATTTCCGCATCCATTAAAATTTCATCCATAAACTAATCCTCATTTCTAATATTATTATATTATATCTCCACCTAAAATTCAATGATTAAAAAGACATAAGTACAAATATTCTTCCATAGATTGAAATAGGAGGTTTTTATGGAAAAGAAAAAATACCCTATTCCACGTGTCGAAGGTCCTAATATCGAATATGCTCATCTTTTAGAACAAGACTATGTAGGATCTGTCAGTGAGGAAACGGCGATTCATCTTTATCTTTATCAGCATATGATCAATGAAAAAATGTTTCCGGAGTTTTCCAATCTTCTTCATCATATCATGATCGATGAGATGATTCATTTAGAGCTACTAGGAGAAACGATTCTTTTATTAGGTGGTAATCCAAAATATCGTACGATCGAATCTACTACGGGCATTCCGCAGTATTGGAAAGCAAATTATGTCAACTATGCGACAGGATTAAAAGAAATGCTTGTAACCGACATAGAATCAGAAGAGATCGCTATTCGTAATTATGAAGCACATCGAGAAATGATTCAAGACCATTATATCAAAGAATTGTTAACTGCTATTATCGAAAATGAAAAAGAACATTTACATATTTTTCAAACATTCTTTCAAAATTATATATTGCGATCATAAAGAGGATTCTCCTCTTTTTTGTTTCGATGATGATATCGAACGAAATAAAATCA
>CALVJD010000065.1 GCA_944332005.1 uncultured Bacilli bacterium | reverse complement strand
ACCTTTTTAAATTCTCCGTAGAGTCTTTCAAATCCATTTTATTAGCAATAATAATTTGTGGTTTTTCCAGAATTTTAGGATTAAAAGCACGTAATTCCTCATTGATTGTCACATAATCTTCGTATGGGTCTCTTCCTTCAAATCCACTCATGTCGATAATGTGTGCGATGACACGAGTTCTCTCGATATGTTTTAAGAAACGGTCTCCTAAACCCTCACCAAGGGATGCTCCTTTAATAAGTCCTGGTAAATCGGCAACGACAAAAGAACGATGATCCTTCGTTGCAACTACTCCGAGGTTTGGTTTTAATGTCGTAAAATGGTAAGCAGCAATCTTAGGCTTTGATGCTGATATTTTAGAAATAAAAGTACTCTTCCCAACACTCGGCATACCAACCAAGCCGACATCAGCGAGCAACTTTAACTCCACTTTTACTTTACGAATCTCTCCTGGTTCCCCATTTTCGCAATAACTAGGTGCTGGATTTGAACGTGTCGCAAAAGCAATATTTCCACGGCCACCACGACCACCTTCTGCAACAATCGCTTGTTCTCCCGGCTCTGTCAAGTCAGCAATGATTAAACCGGTTCCCATATCCGTAACAACCGTCCCCATAGGAACCTTCACAATCACATCTTCACTGCTTTTGCCATGCATCCCTTTACCTTGTCCATTTTCTCCTTTTTTCCCTTTGATAATTCTTTGATATCGTAAATCGATTAACGTATTGAGTCCTTCATCTACCTTGAAAACGATATTACTTCCTCGTCCACCATTTCCTCCAGCAGGACCACCCATCTCAACATATTTTTCTCGGCGAAAGGCCATACAGCCATTTCCACCATCACCAGCTTGCAATTCCACAATTACTTCATCTATAAACATAAGATCCCGCCTTTCATCCATATTATACCGAAAAAAGCAACAAAAATATAGTCATAAAATACTTCTTTCAATAATTAATACCGTCAGTTACTTTTTAACCTTTTTAATCTTCGCTTTTTCGTACATCATCTTAGCCTTATCTTTGTACCTGTAGTACTTTCAACAATGGCATAATTTTATAAGCAAAGAACGTGTTTTTTCACCTAAACAATCATTATTTGTTTCTAAAACTTTAAATTCATTTTAGGAACTACAACTAAAACAAAAATAACAGTTCAAACCATAAACTGTTATTTTTTATTATTCATAATCGTAGCTGCAACCAAAACAATAATGATAATAACAAATACAATAATAATGATGTTCATATTTGATGTGCTATTCGATGGTTTTTGTACCACTGCAAGTATATCAAAATAATGAAACAAATAATTGACGTTCATCATATTAAGCACCTAACGAAGATACCATCAATATAGTCAACGGAAGTAAATTGCAGAAAAATTTGATAAGCATTGACACAATAATATTATCATTATTTTTAACATAAGCATAAGAAAAAATAAATGCAGGAATCAAGTATACCAATATATCTACCAAAATATAAGGATCTGAAAAATCAGAATACATAAAGTTCATAGCCGTATAAACAACGCCACTGATAAAAATAAATAACCATTTATTGTCAATCACATCACGAATCGATTTTTTAAATAATAAATCTTCCGCAATAGTAGCGAAGATCAATGTTTTAAAAACCGTATATCCAAATTTTAAGCTATAAATAGCAGCAGTATTTTCCACTACCTCGTCAGCTGTTGATGGAAATAAAACTTCTGTTAAAATTCCCATCAAAATATTACATGCAAAAATAATAATAACCCATTTTACAATAACACCAATTTTCTTTTTCCAACTGTAATCTTTTTGGAATGAAGCCCAGTCCTTTTTCAGTGTGTCTTTATACAAAAATACAATTCCAAACAAAAAGATTAAATCAGCAACAAACATGACTAACGTTTCATCTGTCAATCCAAAAATTCCTAGAATTTGGGACACTATTTGTGTATAAAAGAGATACACTGCAAATAAGCACAATACTTTTATTAAATATAATCCTTTTTCTTTATTCATTTCAATCTCCTACCTTCAATTTTATTATAACAAAACGGAGGATCTACATCAATAAAAAAACATTTGATGGACATTTTATTAACATATGTACATTCTACTCAATCTTAAATTAAGTAATTGACTATGCTATCAAAATTGTTATATAATGAAAGCCCAGCGCTCAAAAGCACTGGGCCTCAAAATCATTATCTAAGATAATTTTATCTATTTATTTAACACTACACACACACTAAATAGTAAAGTTCATCTTAGAAAAATCTAGTAAGCCATTTCCACATACTCAGAATCCTCCCTTCTTACAACACACATAATCGCACTACTACGCCTAGAGTATAACACAAAAAAACAAAAAAGACAATTTGTTTTTGCTTTTTTGTTGATATTTTGCTTAAAAAAGGAAAATTTGGATAAATTTTCCTTTTTATATCTTTTATGATTCTATATTAGTGTTTTTCTGCATAAACGCTTGCTTGTTTACGATCTTTTCCAATACGTTCAAATTTTACGTAACCGTCTACTTTAGCATATAACGTATCATCAGATCCAATTCCAACATTATGTCCAGGATAAACCTTAGTTCCACGTTGACGGTAGATAATAGAACCACCTGTAACATATTCTCCATCAGCAGCTTTTGCTCCTAAACGCTTTGATATAGAGTCACGTCCATTCTTTGTAGATCCTTGACCTTTTTTATGAGCAAATAATTGAATATTTAACTTTAATAAATGTAACATAGAAGGCACCTCCTTATTATTTATTAATATTTTGTGATACTTTGATATAACTTGGATAATCTTGTTCGAGTTCTTGCAAGAGCTCAACCATGTTAACAAGTAAAGTATCAATTGTTTTTGTATGTTTTTCTAAATAAATCTTTAAACTTCCTTCTCCTTCTTCATAACGAAGCGCTTGAGAATTGAGACGTAAAATAGCATTGACCGTCGTAATTGCAATACTGCTAGTACTAGCACATACGATATCCTTACCACTTTCATCATAATAAGCATGACCAGTAATGGTAATTTTTAAAATACTATTTTCCTTTTTTTTAACAGTCACTTTAATCATAATTATTTCACATCGATCGATTTAATTTCCACTTTAGTATATGGTTGACGATGTCCTTGTTTTTTACGAGAAGAACGATTTTTTTGAGTATAATGATAAACGATTACTTTTTTCGTCTTACCATGTTTTACTACTTCTCCTGTCACAGTTGCATTCTCTAAATAAGGATGTCCAACTTCTTCTCCAGCCATCAATACTTTATCAAATTTTACTTTTTTACCTGGTTCTGCATCTAATTTTTCAATATATAGAACAGTTCCTTTTTCTACTAAGTATTGTTTTCCACCAGTTTCCATAATAGCTTTCATAAATAACCTCCTTTTAATAAATTCTAAGACTCGCCGATCGTAGGTAACATATGTTTTTAAACCTAGTCTGTGCGGTTGTAGAGAGAGGCTCTACACAATTAAAGATTTTACCATACTTTCCGATTTAAGTCAAACTTTTTCTGCAAAATATCTTTTTCCGAAAAACAAAGATTATTTAGATAAAATAAATGTTTACAGTCGCGATAAAACGAATCAATTTTCTCTCCTTGTATTCTTTTTAATTTTGAAAAATGAAAATCATACAAAAAACGTTCTAATAAAAAACGTTCATAGATGATGGGTACTTGTTTTTCTTCCTTTAATGTCTTAATTGTTAAAAAAAGAAAAAAGAAAATGAAAAATAATTGAAAATGAAAGCAATAATAAAAAAAGAAAAAAAGAGACAGATAAAGAGATAACATAAGCATCCATTCATAGCTCCTCTTAAATGGAAACCATCGTTCTAATAATAAAGAAAATAATTTTGAGCCATCAAGAGGATAAATTGGTAACATATTAAAGAATAAAAGAGCATAATGATAACAGGAGAAAGATGGTGATAGATTAGTAATACTAGAAAGAAACAAATAATAGATGATCTGACTGAAGGGTCCTGCTATTAAAATCAAACATTCCTCGATGATTGGACGATTAAGAGATTCGCGAAATTTCGTAACTCCACCGAACGGAAAAATGATAATTTTCTCGAAGTCCCATTTCCATAAAATCGCCATTCCTGCATGCCCACATTCATGAATAAAAATAAGACTAGTAAATAGGAAAAATTCTTTAAATTGACCCGTCAATATAACGATAAAAGATACGATGAAAAAAAGGGGATGAAATTCGATCTTCTTAAATATAGTCATTGTAATCTAAGGTGTTTCCTTCTTTTTTAAATACCAGATAAAGAGTTTGATCCATCGATTCACCAAGTAAGCTTCCTTTTTCAATATAATCATATAATTTGACACTCACTTCTTCCATATTTCCATACCAAACATCGATTCCATTCACCTGTTGAATGATGATCGTATTTCCATACCCCTCTTTCTCGCCGACGAAAACGACAAGTCCACTTTCCAAAGAAGGAACCAAATATTGTTTTTCCACTGTTAAATTGACACCATCTAAATATTTATTTTTTTCTTGATAAGTCAAAGTTTCTTGAAAAACAGGTTCGGTTACCTTTTTAACAAAATTACCAAAAGGAATAGGACTACCAAACATACTTTGATACCAACTATTAACGGTCGCAAACGAAAAATTTGTCTCGTAGACGGTTTGATAAAAAACACTTTTGAAATTCTTATTTGCTTTTAAAGTAATCAAAATCACAAGTGTGAGAATGGTTGTAATAAATAAGCGGCTGATGAAAGAAATGACAAAGCGAGGAACTTTTTTGGGTTCTTTTTTTTGGTGCAACAATGCTTTTCGCATTTCCTCTCTACGTCTTTTGATATCATTATATTCGTTCATAATTTCACCTAACTCATCGTATGCAAAAAGCGATCTATTTAGAACTTGGTCAAATGAAATTTGCTACCAATACGATTGATCAAACAATAAAGGATCGTCAAATAAATAAGATTGATGAACAATGAAGAAATGATACTAAAGTAAAGTTGAGAGAAAGAGAAAGAAAGTTCTCCAAACATAACAAGAAAAAGATAGGTACCAAAGCGATAAAGAAATAAAGTCGCGCAAAAGAGGAATAACACATTCACATAATTATTTTTCAAATAATGTGATACGCGGATTAAAAGAAAAGCAAGAAAAAGAAAAAAGAATAGATGGTATCCAAACGATTTTGTATAGACGATATCATACCATAGCCCAACTATCGCACTCAAAAAATAGAATCGTTCTTCATGGCGATAAAAATAAGGATAGATAATCACAAGGGATGTAAGCGTGAAAAGAGGAAATACATATGTCGTAAAGACGGGAAAATAGTTCGAAAATAGTCCCTCTAGAAAAAATGATACGATAGGTAAAAGAATGATCATAGTCATGCTTCGACATCCTTTCTAATTAAGACACTGACCATCCCCAGATTCTCAAAATTAGCTTTGGATTCTACTTCTATCAATTTAGCTAAATCAAAGTGATCCGTCGTCACTTCTTTCACCGTTCCAAGTAAAATACCACTCGGAAAATATTCTCCCATTCCCGTCGTCGTAACATAACTGCCAACTGGTATTTCAACATTTTCGCTGATTCCTTCTACCTCGAAACGTTTTTTCGTGCTATTATAATTAGTCAATAATCCATAGACATAAGTTCCATTCGCTTCTATTTTAACCGATATCTTCGATTGTATTTCCGAACTTGTTAAAAGACGAATGGTACTCCCCAAAGCACTGACATCTTCCACTCTTCCAATCAATCCTCCAGATGATACAACTGGCATTCCAACCTTGATTCCATCATTACTACCTTTATTAATCGTAATAAAATGATACCAATATCCCATATTACGATTAATCGTAATAGCAGAAATAGAATCGTATTCCGACAAAGTTTCTCTTAAATTCAACATTTCTTTCATCACACTAATTTCATATTCTAATTCTTGATTTTTTAACAGTAAACTTTCGTATTCTTCTTCGTACCTAGCAGTATCTGATTTGATGTTTTGAAAAGGAAGATTTAATGCACGACTAATCGATAACGTCACATCTTGAATCAAATGAAAAACAGGATTGAGTAGTCGTCCTTTCGTCATTAAATTCGTCGCAATCAAAAGAAGAACCGTAACTAATATTCCACCCCATAAATATAATTTCTTTTTTCTTTTTCTTCTTTTATAATACATAAAAAGCCTCCTTATATATCATTATGCTCAAAAAAACTATAATATTGTGATTTTCCTATAATAACATGATCGTTGATTGGAATTCCCATGACATGACCTATCGTTACTAATCGTTTGGTTAGTTCATAGTCTTCTCTACTAGGCAAAACTTGTCCAGATGGATGATTATGTACACAAATAATACTAGATGCACTTAAGAGACATGCCTCTTTAAACACTTCTCTAGGGTGTACCAATGTTTGATTAAGGGTACCAATAAATAACAACTTCTCTTTAATGATCCTTTTACGATGATCCAAATAAATACAGTAAAAATGTTCTTGTTTTTTCTTTTCTAGCCGATCGTGATAATAATGAAAAACTAGCTTAGCGTGATCGATCTTAAATTGTTCGATATCTTGTTCATGTGCTCTTTTTCCTAACTCGAAAGCAGCTAACAACAAACAAGCTTTAGCAATACCAATTCCATCAATTTTTAATAATTCTTCGATTCCCAATTCTTCTAAATGATGAATTCCATTTGTTTTTTGTAAAATAGCAGATGCGATATCACGTACTGTTCCTTTTGAAAAACCACTTCCTAGTAAAATCGTCAATAATTCTTCATTATTCAATCGCTCAGGACCATATTTAACCAATCGTTCTCGTGGTCGATCATTTTTAGGCATCTCCTTCATTTTGATCATTCATAACCAACTCCTTGTACTTCGTGATAATATTATTACAAATCGTATTAATTGCTTCATCTTCGGTTGTTTGTTTTAAAAGTTCATCATATTGATCCAAGGTATCTAAAAAGGCCGTACTAGAAACTTCCATTTGCTTACTATATAAATTATACCCCTTTCTTTCATAGTATCCTTTTATTTTATCTACATTTTCCTCTATCTTTGTAAGGCCTACAAACACATAAAACATCCCATCTTTTTCTTGATAAAGATAATAAGCTAAATTTTTCGTATTATTCTCCATACTCTCTCTCGAGGAATAAACACCTTGTTGGAGGAAATAAATACTTTCTGTTTTTTCTACATTGCCACTTACCAAATTGAGGTTTTCCTCCTGATCGTATTGATTAAACATAAAATACGCAAATCCTACTCCAATTACCATTGATAATAAAACAGGAAATATATTTTTTAATTTCATATGATCACCACTATCATCATAGTGTATTTACATGCCTTATTTTGTCGAAAAAAGCATATTTACATAGACAAAAAAATCTACGTGCATATTTTGCACGTAGATTCTGTTCTTCTATTTACATTTCTTTTAATGTTTCTAGTATTTGTTCTACTGATAGTTCGCTTACCTCACTACTTTTACGTAACTTATATTCGACGATGCCTTCTTCTGCCTTTTTCCCAACCGTAATACGAATAGGAATTCCAATCAATTCCATATCATTGAATTTGACACCAGGTCTTTCATCACGATCATCGAGTAATGGTTCGATACCAAGGCGATTAATTTCATCATATAACTGATTGGCTAGGTGGTTTTGTATCTCGTCTTTGGTATTAATGATGATGATGGCAACTTTATATGGGGCAAGTTCTAGTGGCCAAGCGATTCCTTTTTCATCTGCATATTGTTCAGCAACAGCTGCCATAATTCTACCTAGACCAATCCCATAACATCCCATTTCCACATATTGCAGTTCATTATTTTGATCCAAGTAACGCAAATCTAAAGCCTTAGAATATTTTGTACCAAGTTTAAAAGTATTACCTACTTCAATTCCTTTTTTAAAATAGAGTTTCCCTCCGCATTTTGGACAAATATCTCCTTCTTTTACATTCTTAATATCAGCAATATAAGTCGCTTTAAAATCCTGATTATTAACATTGACGTAGTGATAATCTGTTTTGTTTGCACCTACAATATAATTGTGTAACACTTGAATATCTTGATCCATAATAATAGGAATATTTAAATCAATTGGTCCAGCAAAACCTACTTTTGCATGAGTAATGCGTTCGACTTCTTCTGTTTCCGCCAAATGAACTTCTGACACTTGTAATAAATTAGCCAATTTTGACTCATTAATATCACGGTCTCCTCCCACTAAACAAGCATAAAATTGATCGTTAGCTCGATAGATTAGTGTCTTAACAAATTTAGATGGATCTTCTCCTAAAAATTGGGAAATTTCTTCGATCGTTCCGGCTTGTGGGGTATATACTAATTCTTTTGGCAACAGTGCCTCTTTTGTCTCTTTTTGCTCACATACACATTCACTTACTTCTAGATTAGAAGCATAATCACAAGAATCACAAAGAACAAGTATATCTTCACCAATTTCGGTAATAGCTTGAAACTCTTCAGAAAGTAACCCCCCCATAGCTCCGGTTGCCGCTCTTACAATTTTATAGTCAAGTCCCGTTCGATCAAAAATACGTTTATAAGCATCAAACATAATTTGATAAGAATGATTTAATCCTTCCATATTGATGTCGAAACTATAAGCATCTTTCATAATAAATTCACGAACGCGAATCAATCCGAAACGCGGTCTTGTTTCATCACGATATTTTGTGGCCAT
>CALVJD010000064.1 GCA_944332005.1 uncultured Bacilli bacterium | reverse complement strand
TTGTTAATGTCATATTGCTTTTCTTTTGATTAAAATATGTTAAAATGGATACGAGTGATGTTATGGAAGATTTAGAAATGATAGTAGAACCATTGTTGAAATGGTTTCAAAAAAATAAACGTATCTTACCTTGGAGAGATGATCCTACTCCTTATCATGTATGGATCAGTGAAATTATGCTTCAACAAACGAGAGTAGAAGCGGTAAAAGATTACTATGCTCGCTTTATGAAAGCCTTGCCGGATATTCGTGATCTTGCCCAGGTATCTGATGATGATCTGATGAAATTATGGCAAGGACTTGGATATTATAATCGGGCTCGTAATTTAAAGAAAGCCGCTCAGCGTATTGTAGAGGAGTATGATGGTAAGCTTCCAAATCGTTATGAAGCATTGTTGACTCTTCCTGGGATTGGTAGTTATACAGCGGGAGCCATTGCTTCGATTGCTTATCAAATTAAAGTGCCGGCTGTCGATGGCAATGTTCTTCGTGTTATGATGCGTGTTTTAGGAAGTGAGAAAAACATTAGTAGACCATCTACGAAAGTATGGTTGGAAGAACGTCTATCTGCTATATTACCAGATCGGGTTGGTGATTTTAATCAGGCATTGATGGAATTGGGAGCTCTTGTTTGTGTTCCCAATGGAGAACCAAAATGTCAGGAATGCCCTCTTCGCTTTACTTGCCAAGCTTATCAAACAGGAATGACGACTGTATTACCGATAAAAGATGAGAAAAAAAGGCGAAAAATTGAGAATAAAACCGTTCTTTTGTTTTATTTTAACCATAATATAGCTTTATGGAGACGAAAGAATTCAGGTCTTTTAGCAGGTCTTTTTGAATTTCCTAATGTAAGCGGTCATTTAACGACAAAAGAAGTGATTCAATATTTAAAACAAGAAGGTATTGAAGCTATTCGTATAGAATCTCTACCTTCTGCCAAACATATTTTCTCTCATGTCGAATGGAATATGATTGGTTATAAGATCGTACTAGACGATTTTGTGAAAGAGAAGTCATATATTTGGAGTAGTTTAGAAGAGTTACGTAAGAAGTATGCGATTCCAACTGCTTTTAGTACATATTTAGAACTTGTAATAGAGGAATTAAACCATCGTACAATGTAGAAAAAAGAGTATTCTTTTTTCTTTTTTTATGTTTAAGGTGACAAAATATTCAACACAATAAGCATAGAATAGTGGAAGAAAGGACCGATTGATATGTTTGGAAATTTTACAGAAGAAGCTAGAAAAATCTTAGTACAAGCGAAAATAGAAATGAAAGAATTAAAACATCCTTATGTCGGTAGTGAACATTTATTGCTTGCCATCTTGCATGATCAAAATCGTATTACGGAACGATTAAAAGAATATCACTTGGATTATCAAGTGTTTCATGATGAAATTGTCAATGTAGTAGGAATGGGATCAAATCCTAGTCCATGGTTTTTGTATACTCCTTTACTGAAACGAATCTTAGAAAATGCGATTTTGGATAGTAAAGAAAACAATCGTGGAGAGGTAACGGTGGATCACTTGTTCTCTAGTTTGTTAGAAGAGGGAGAAGGAGTTGCAATTCGCATTATGTTAGGTATGAATATCGATATCGATGAACTCTATAATGAATTTTCTTATAAATTGAATCAAGGAAGTAAGAGCAAGAAGAATAAGAAACTTCTATTGGAAGAATTGGGTGTCGATCTTACCAAGAAAGCTTTGAATGGAGAATTAGATCCTGTGATTGGAAGGGAAAAAGAATTAAAGCGTATATTAGAAATTTTATCGCGTAGAACCAAAAATAATCCCCTTTTAATCGGAGAAGCAGGTGTTGGGAAAACGGCTATCGTAGAGGAACTTAGTCGCATGATTGCAAGTGGGGATGTTCCCATGTGTTTACGAAATAAACGCATTATTTCGCTCGATATGGCAACAACAGTAGCAGGAACGAAATATCGTGGTGAATTTGAGGAACGCATGCGTAAGATCTTAAAAGAAATTGAAGAAAATGATGATATTATTCTTTTCATCGATGAAATTCATACGTTAGTAGGAGCAGGTGGCGCTGAAGGAGCGATCGATGCTTCTAATATTTTTAAACCGGCTTTGGCTCGTGGAAAGTTAAGACTGATCGGAGCAACGACGACTGATGAATATAAAAAGTTCATTGAAAGTGATGGAGCATTAGAAAGAAGATTTCAAAAATTGATGGTAGAAGCTCCGGATCAACAATCTGTGAAAAATATTTTGATGAAATTAAAAGGAATTTATGAGAAATTTCATTTTGTAACCATCGATGAGGCTATGATTGATCTATTGATTCAACTATCTGAACGTTATATCTATGATCGCAATCAACCGGATAAAGCAATCGATCTATTAGATGAAGTATGCGCCAAAGTAAATTTAGAAGAAAGTAAAGAATTGAAAGACTATAATAAGCTTCATAAAGAGTTACAAGAAAAAATTACACTTAAAAATAAAGCGATTATCGATCATAAATTCGAAGAAGCATCTACTTATAAAGAGGAAGAAAATGCTATTATGAATGAAATGAATGAGTTAGAACTGCAGATTCATCAAAATAGCAAAAAAGAAGTAACAAAGGAAGATATTGCTGAAGTAATTCATATGAAAACGGGAATTCCTGTCTATGAATTATTACAAGACGATAAAGAAATTTTTGATTGTATGGAAAGAGATTTAAAAGATGCCATCGTTGGTCAAGATCATGCTTTGAAAGAAGTTTTGCAAATTGCTAGAAGAATCAAATTAGGATTTCGCGATGAAGATAAATGTTATTCTTGTCTATTTTGTGGGCCATCGGGTGTTGGGAAGACAGAATTAGCTAAGACGTTTGGAAATGCACTAGTAGGAGAAACGAATGTGATTCGACTCGATATGAGTGAATATAAAGAACCACATACGGTTTCTAAAATTGTTGGCGCACCTCCTGGATATGTCGGTTATTCCGATCATAAAAACATGCTGGAAGAAGTACGAAATAAGCCATATTCCGTTATTATTTTAGATGAAATCGAAAAAGCCCATCCCGATGTTCTCAATTTATTTTTACAGATACTAGAGGAAGGTAAAATTAAAGATGCAACGGGGAAAGTAGTACGTTTCGATCATACGGTGATTTTGATGACTTCCAATGTTGGTTATTTTGATTATCATGTTGGCTTTACGGAACAAAAAGAGGAAGATATTCAAAGCAAATTAAAAGAATATTTCAGCATTCCATTCATTAATCGTATCGATCATATGATTTTATTTCATCCTTTATCAAGAGAACATATTCGTTTGCTAGTCAATAGACAAATAGAACAAGTAAAAGAAAAATATCGTTTAAAGAAATTAAAGTTAGAAATTGATAAAGAAGCAATAGAACAACTTATCGATCTATCTCATTATCAAGAGTTTGGTGCTCGCCGCATCTCTAAATTAATCAAGGAAAAAATTGAAAATCCAGCAATTGAAAGTTTACTTGCAAAAAAGAAAAAACTTGTGATTCATGATGTAAAAGAAGAATCAATTGCTTAAAATATAGAAACTCTGTTACATGAAGAGTAATAGAGTTTTTATTTTGATCTTGTAACATTTTTAGAAAAAAAGGAAAAATTGTTTCAATTAGAAAAATTTATGATATAATAACTAATAAGGTGATAAAAATGATAGATCAAATCAAAGTAAGTCTAGATGAAAATCCAAACTTAAACGATGAACTTCGTAATAACATCTTTGAATTAGTCCTCATTTTTCAAAAACAATTTCCGGAAGTTCGTTTAAAAAACTTAAATGAACGATTAAAAACTTTGAAAATCGAACGTGCAAATAAATATGTACAACCATATGTAATTAATTATTTACCACTTGAAAATAAATTACTATTTAATGTGGATGAATTAGCAAAAGAACATGATGGAAAACATTTACTCATGTTTGCTCTACTTCAAATTATTACGGCAAATGGTAATAATGTAGGCTTTGATGTCGATCATAAATTTGAAGCTTTAAATATTGGATATACAGAGATCTTAACTTCTAATTTAGTTGGTAATGATAGTGATCAATTTTATTTTCCAATCGAAAGCACTTATGCCAATATCATTGGAATTGTAGTAGGAGTAGACAAATTAAAAGAAGCCTATTTTTATAATAAACCAGCTACTTTTATACAAGCACTAGAAGAACTTGGTGTGGAATTATAAGAAAAGGAGAATGTATATGGGTTTTTTAAAAGCAAACGAAGGAATGAATAGTTTAAAAAAACAGGCTGATGCTTTAGAATCTGCGTATGCGACACAAGAACTAAATTTTGGTGATCATTTACATTTACTTTTGGATAGTCTGAAAGACTCTGTTTCACCAAGTCAAATGAGCGCTATTATCGCACAAATACCAACGATAGCTGGTGTTTGGCCAAATTATCCGATTCGTTATGATAAAGTAAATGCAGTATGTGAAACTTATCAGAAGTATGTGGAAGAAAAACAACAAGAACTAGCAGATGTTAATGCACATCAATTATAATGATATAGTGTGTAAAGGCAAGAAAAATAAAGGAAAATTTTAGTGGGAATTTGTCAAATATTTGGACACATAGTAGAGGGGGTTTTAACCCATCTCTACTTTTTTTTCAAATTGATCAGGGGAAAGATACCCGATGGAAGAGTGAATTCGGACAGGATTGTAAAACCCTT
>CALVJD010000063.1 GCA_944332005.1 uncultured Bacilli bacterium | reverse complement strand
TATATTCGTAAGCACCATTTATATTCGTAATGGTAATATAGGTGTCATTCGACATCATTTTTTTTGTCTTAGGATTTTCTAAATCATCTTCCACGTAATTTCCGTCTTTTAAAGTTTCTAATGTCACTATTGTCGATTCTCCACTTGCTTCAGGAATCGCCTCTGGATGGTCTGCTACCCAATTTTTCGCACTTGAAATAAGATTGCCTACCTGAACATTATATGCATTTTCTCGTGAATTATTGATACTTCGAGTAACAGCAGGAATCGCGATAAACGCCAATATTCCCAGTAGCGTAATCACTCCTAACAATTCGATTAATGTAAATCCTTTTCTTTTCATATCCTCACCTATTTTTATTTTAATCTATTTTCAGAACTTTTTCAACATTATTTCCGAAAGAAAAACGATTCCTCTGGAATCGTTTATCGTTTTTCTTTTTTATTGTTCTAATTCGACAATTTCTAATTTATCATTCGTATGAACTAAATAAAAGGTTGCTGTCTCTTGATATCCAAGATCCTCTTTATAGGTAATCTCTACATCGATCGCATATGCATTTTCATCTGTTTCTTCCAAATAATCATGAGGCTTTGACTCAATATTGATAATTTCTACATTCGTAACTTCTGGAAGTTCTTGATCGCGTTCACCATATAGATTACTTTCTACATGGTGATAGATTCCTTCTCGCGCATATTTTAGAAAATCATTACGATAAGATTCATAGACAAATTGTGTACCACCAATATCATTGTTTGATAATTTGTTATCAAGATTAAAGAAATCCGCACAGAAAAGTTGAACAATTAATTTGGCATATGCTTCTTCATCAACTTCTTCTTCATTTAAAACTGTCTTTAATTCTTGAAATAAACTCTTATAATATGATGTTTCATTTTCATCTAACGTATAGCCATAACTTTCCAGACTATCTACTACTTTGACTGGCTCTGGTTCTACTTTTTTACTACTACCAAGCATTTTCATTCCAAAGAAGATGGCAAGTGCGAAAAGTAGAAGGACTACGATTACAATCGCAATACGTTTATAATTTAATTTCGTTTTCTTCGCTCTTTTCATGTTATCCCTCATTGTTATATTCTTTTAATAATTCCTCTGTTTCATTTGTCTTTTTAATCAAATCGTAGACAATAATTTTATCAGAAACCGAAATAGCGTCTTCTGCATATTGTGTATACTTATCAATATATTCCATACTGACCGTATCGTTTGGATCTAACAGTTTCCATTCTCCTTTTTGAGCATTATAATACATCTTATCTGTAACCCAGTTGCCACTTGGGAATACAACGACATTTTCGTCGATGCTGAAGATGTCATGTCCTAAGGCATATGGACTAGAGAATCCCATCATATTACCTAATGTTGGTAATACATCATACATTCCCATTACTTTTGTAATCTCTTTATGTTCCATATCTTTGGTCCAAATCAAGAAAGGAACTTTACGATTGAGTTCATAACTATAATAATCGACATCAATATAATTTGGATCGTCTTCATCTAAAATACTATCCGTATATGGATCATAATTATAATAACGAACATACTCTGATTTTTTCACTTTGGCATCATGATCTCCATAGATAACAATAGCCGTATTTTCAAGTAAGCCTGCAGCATCTAATTCATCGATTAATTGTCCGATCGCTTCATCGGCATAATGAACGGATTTAATGTAATTACCAAGTTTGGTTCCTTCCAAGTATGGTGCGCTTACAATTTCCGTTTCTCCTGTTTCTTCATTTACTTTTTCATATTTATAATCGACATCAAAATCGACTAAATTACGATCGTTAATATCCGAAAATGGGGTATGATTCGTAAGCATGATCAGTACACCATAGAATTTATCATAGTTTTCGCTGATCTCTTGAATTTTTGGAACGGCTTGATGGAAGAACGATTTATCGGACAATCCAAGACCAATTACTTCATCGATAATAAAATCTTTCTTATAATAATAGAAATTATCATATCCAAATTGTTCATGTACGACATTACGATTCCAGTAAGTACCATTATTGGCATGCATACTAAATGTATAATATCCTTGTTCCTTTAATAGTTTTGGTATAGTTACAAATTCACGATCCCAATAACTGATGAATACGGTTCCACTACTAGCTGGCATAAGCGAAGTATTGAACGTAAATTCGCTATCACTACTAGTACCTACACTTTCTTGGGCATAAAAGTTAGAGAAATAAAGTCCTTCACTGGTTAAGCGATTCATATTAGGTGTGACTTCAATACCATTAAATGTTTTTCCAATTAAAAATTGTTGAAAACTTTCAGCATGAATCACAATGATGTTTTTACCTTTCAAATAATCGGTATATTCATTTGCCTCGTGTGTATAGTCACGATTTTCGTAATAATCACGGAATTCTTTCACCGCATTATCATAACCGAATAAGGGGCTAATTTGTGGCTTTAAACTAGCAATGACATCGTTCACCTGGTAGGTATATAAACCAAAACGCATGACGACAAACTCACGGTTCCATTGCTTTCCTAAACGACTAATATCGGTACTATTTAAAGTCGAGATAAAAAAACCGATAAAGATAAGACCACATACTAAAGTAGTCAAAGCGCGAATCTTACCTTGCTCAATTTTTTCAACCCTTGCATAATAACCTTGTCTTTTCAAATAATAATTTAAAAACAACATTGCAATGGGAGCCCAAACAAAAGAAAAATCTTTTAATTCCATGATATTTTCGGTTACTGCATCCGCAACTCCGACTAATTGTAAAGCTGTCGTAGCAAGCGATAAAGACGCAAATGATAAGAAATTCGTATAATAAATGGAATTGATAATACAAAGAACCGCAAAGAAAATAGACCAGCCAAAAAAATATTTGAATTGATGCTTCGGTTTGATGAAATATCCAAATGCTCCAATAATGACAACAACTGCTAAATCAGCAATAACGGGTTTAAAATCAAAATAATTTTTCACTGTGAAAAAGCGCAAAAGCATAGCATTTAAAACCGACGTAATCACAAAGGTAATAAATAAAACATTCGTTGTTAAATATCCTTTTGTACTCACTTTAAATTTATTGATAAAAGTCTTCAAACATTTCACCTCTTTTGTCTTAAACAGTATATCACTTTTCACAATCTTTATCAATGATTTCGATCATTTCTCATATTTTAACATGTAAAGAAAAAGATCGATAGGTATCGATCTTATCAATTAAGCTGATCAATTTGTTTTTGATAATCTTCAGGCGCAACATTCGTTATAAAACTTCCTACGACAAATAGATCAGCGCCTTCTTCTTTACATTGCTTTTTGGTAATCGGATTGATTCCCCCATCGACTTCAATTAGATAAGAATATTGTTGTTTTTCTCTAATTTGATTTAATTGTTCAATTTTAGAAAGAGAATCTTCTAAAAAAAGTTGTCCGCCTGCGCCTGGTTCAACACTCATCACCAACACTAAATCAATTTGATCTAAATATGGAAGAATCGCATCAATCGATGTCGATGGCCTGATCGAAATTCCTACTTTACTTCCCGTATGTTTAATTTTCATAATCATTTCTTCTGGATGATTGGTTGCTTCAATATGAAATGTCATATACTCGGGATCAATCACATCAAATTCAGCGATATAAGTAGAAACATCCTCGACCATAAAATGAACATCAAAAGGTTTTTTCAAGTCTTTGATGAATGGTAGTAAATCAGATACATGCCAAGTTTCATTTGCTACAAATTTACCATCCATAATATCAAAATGAAGATAGCTAATATTCGTTTGATCTAATCTGTGTAATTTTTCTTTTAAATGATCTTTTATACCTAAAAATGATGCAGAAATCATTGAATCACTTCCCTATAAATTTTAAATAATTTTCATATCGGCTTTTTAAAATTTTACCTTCTGACACAAATTTTTTCACTTCGCAATTATGTTCATTCACATGCATGCAATCACGATATTCA
The DNA here is from genome assembly GCA_944332005.1 of uncultured Bacilli bacterium. Lineage (GTDB taxonomy): Bacteria > Bacillota_I > Bacilli_A > RF39 > UBA660 > CALVRE01. The sequence goes on along the minus strand of CALVJD010000063.1, from coordinate 9,613 downwards.
CAAGTAAAATTTCGGAATTCAGGAAAACTATTACGAATATCTTCTTTCGTCATATCTTTTAAGTCAATGGCTGAAAAACCTGGTGTATCCGCTACTAGACCACCATATAAAGAAAGTAGTTCGACATGACGAGTCGTATGTTTGCCTCTACCTAAAGCTTTGGATATTTCTCCTGTTGCAAGCTGTAAAGAAGGATCTAAATGATTTAACAAGGTCGATTTGCCAGCCCCACTTTGACCAGTCAAGACGGATACTTTTTCTTTTAAGCAATGTCTGATCGCTTCTAAATCATGATTCTCATATATTTCATAATATTGACGATAATAAGCAATCATTGGCATTAAAAATTTTTTTTCTTCTTCACTGAGTAAATCTAATTTCGTCAGAATAATGATTGGTTTAATATTATGATAATCGATAATCGCTAATAATTTATCAAGAAGGTTCGTAGAAAAGTCTGGCTCTTTTAGACTCGTAATAATAATAGCTTGATCAATGTTGGCAACCGGTGGTCGAACTAATTCGTTTTTCCTAGGCAAAATCCGTTCGATCCGCTTTTTATCCGGGTGAAATTCTACGAAATCTCCTACTAATGGTTTGATACCTTCTTTGCGAAAAAGACCGCGACATTTACAAATATACATTTTGTCATGTGCAAATACGGTATAATCGTTACTGATTTGTTTGATAATTCTTCCTTGCATAATTCTCCTTTACTCCGTAACATCAGTGGAAGGTTCCTCTTCACTTGGAGGATTATCATTCGGATTTTCCTCTGGTACTTCTTCTTTTGCGGATGCAACCACAATGCGTAAAGTAGTTGGCGCGTTGATCACCGTTCCAGCACCACGACTTTGTGATAAAATCGTTCCTTCTGAATGCTGTGATGTTTCCTCATATTCGATGACAAGGGTAATGTTATATTCATCACAAAATGCTTGAACATCTGAGACTAACCACTTTTCGTTTACAAAATCTGGGTATTCGGTCGCAATATCTGGAATATAGAGCGTAACAGTATCACCTTCGACAACGGTTGTTCCTGCTGCTGGTTTTTGTTCGATAATAATATTCTCTTTAGCATTCTCTTTATCTTCTACTTCTTTCTTTTCCGTCAATACGTAGATATCATTAAGTTCCAACATCGCTTTAATCTCATAATAATTTTTGCCTGTATAATCTTCTAAGACGATTCCTTTGGCCCCAGTAGAAACAACAAGTGTAATTTCTGTTCCTTTCTTCACACTTCTTCCAGCAATGGGATCTGTTCGAATGACTTTCCCTGCTTCAATTTCTGAATCACTTTCTTCTTTCGTTTCGGCCAACACTTCAAATCCTTCTTCTTTTAGTAGTCGTTCCGCATCGACAACGGTCATATCTGATACGTCAGGAACGACGATTTCTGGTACTTCTGTCAATTTTGGATAAACGATTACGACCAGACCAATAATACAAGCTAGGACAACACAAGTGATACCCGTAATCAAAAGAGCTAAATTAGTTTTCTTATCGGATTTTGCTTCTTTTACCTCTTCCGCCTGTTCCTCTTTTTGTTCGTTCAATCGAACACGACTTAGATTTGGTAATTTTTTCGTCTCTTCCAAATCTTGTTCTGGATATGGATAAACATAACGTTTTTCATTCGCACGTTCTGGATCTAAAGCGGTACGAATATCTTCGCGCATTTCGCGTACATTTTCATATCGATTCTTAGGGTTTTTCGCACAAGCTTTTAAAATGACATTCTCGATTGATTGAGGAATTTCGGGATTAATTTTACATACGCTAGGAATCGGTTCTTTCATTTGTTTAATGGCAATTTCAACCGCATTATCGCCTTTGAAAGGAAGTTTTCCTGTCAAAAGTTCAAACATTAAAATGCCCAAAGAGTAAATATCGCTTTTGATTGTCGATCCACTACCGCTCGCTTGTTCTGGCGGTAGATAATGAACAGATCCCATGACGGAATTCGTCTGTGTAAGTTCGTTACTATTAAGTGCCATGGCAATCCCAAAATCGGTAATTTTTACCATACCATCATCTAAAATCATAACATTTTGTGGTTTAATATCTCGATGAATAATATAGCTATCATGAGCACATGCAATACCATCGGTAAGTTGTAACATGATATCGATTACTTCGGGAAGTGTCAGTGCTCCTCTTTTCTTAATTAAACTTTTCAGTGTTTTTCCATCGATATATTCCATGACGATGAAGTATTTACCATCATCTTCTCCTACATCATACATTCCCACGATATTAGGATGAGTAAGTGAACTAGCAGCTATCGCTTCCCTTTGAAAACGACGGACAAACTTTTCATCGTCAGCCAAATCTCCGCGTAAAATTTTTACTGCTACGTTGCGATCGAGGATGGTGTCGTGAGCTAAATATACATTAGCCATACCACCTTCTCCGATCGTTCGAATAATCTGATAACGATCATTGATCATTTGACCCTTCATAATCATACTCATCTTATTCGCCTCCTTTTAGTACGAGATAAGCAACAGAAATATTATCGTTACCGCCTCGATTATTACTTTTATAGATCAATTTTTGTAACTTCTGTTCCAGCGATAAATTTTCATTTAAGACTTTACTAATTTGGGCATCATCAAGCATATTCGTGAGACCATCACTACAAAGAAAAATACCATCGACATCTGTTTCTACGTCAAAAATATCCATTTCAACTTTATTATTGGCTCCTAGTGCACGCATCAAAACATTTTTGCGAGGATGTTCGCGTGCTTCTTCTTCGGTAAGTTCCCCCGAACGAACCAGTAAATTGACTAAGGTATGATCGACTGTAATCTTATGGATCTTCTCATTCTTATAGACATAACCCGAACTATCGCCAATATTACCAAACAAAAGATAAGTTGGTGTTAACAATGATAACACAAGTGTCGTTCCCATCCCTTCACTTTCTGGGTGCTCACTCGTATATTTATAAATCTGTACATTGGCTTCACTAACTACTTCTTTTAACCAACTAATGGCATCTTCTTTCGTACCAATACTACTAAGTTCACGAAAACGTTTTCCGATGTGAGAAATCGCAATCGAAGATGCAATTTCACCACCACGATGACCTCCCATTCCATCTGCTACCGCAAGTAAATACTCCCTCGCTTTATTTTCGACAATAATGACACTATCTTCATTATGATCTCTTACTTTACCAGGATCCGTCAAATAAAAATATTCCATTATTTCCCCTCCTCATGATGAGATCTTAATTGGCCACAAGCAGCCATGACTTTACTTCCAAATTCTTTCCTGATCGTCACATTTATTTTATTCTTTTTAAGGCGATCATAGAATTTTAAAACATCTTCTTTTCTCGTTTTTTTAAATTCAAAATGACTGGTTTCATTATAGGGAATCAAATTGACATAACAGTTGATTCCTCTTAAAAGTTTACTTAATTCATCCGCACATTCCATCGTATCGTTGACATCTTTTAACAAAATATATTCGAAGGTTAGACGTCTATGTGTTTTATCCACATATTCTTTTAACGTTGGAATCAATACTTCTAATGGATATGCCTTATTAATACTCATTAACTTACTTCGCAACTGATTATTTGGTGCATGAAGACTAATCGCTAAATTGACTCCTCGTCCTTCTTCCATAAAGGCTTTGATTTTTGGCACGATACCACAAGTGGAAATCGTGATATGACGAATTCCTAGTTCAATTCCTTTTGGATCATTGATAATATCGATAAAATCCATCACATTTTCATAATTATCAAATGGTTCTCCAATTCCCATCAAGACAACATGCGTAATCCGTATTTGCAAATCCTCTTCGATCGCTAAAATTTGAAGTACCATTTCACTTGGCTCCAAGTTACGAACTTTCTTTAATCTTCCGCTTTCACAAAAGGCACATCCCATATTGCAACCTACTTGGGTTGATACACACAAACTATTTCCATAATCATGACGCATCAACACTGCTTCGATTTTATTTCCATCTTCTAAAGAAAAGAGATATTTACATACATCTATATCTTCTAACTTTTCGATGATGGTAAGTGGTTCCATCGAAAAATCGCTTTTTAATGTTTCGATTACTTCTTTCTTGATGTTACGCATATCATCAAAACGACGTACTCGTTTCTTATAAAGCCAATCAAACACTTGAGCGGCTTTAAACTTTTTTTCGCCATGAGTTTCAAAATACGTTTCTAACTTTTTCAATGGATAATCGTAAATACTTTTCATACTTCCACCCTATATTTAATTATATCAAAAAAAAGGTTTTTAGGATAGAAAATTCCCTATTATTACAAGAATGTAAGAAAAAAAGCTCTAGAATGCCTAGAACTTTACATCATTTTATAGGTTGCTTTAAAATCCAAAGTATAAACAAATCACAAAGAAAATAATACCTAAAACCATAGTTACACGACTGATAAATAACTCGCCACCACGTTCTTTACGATTTTTGAATAACGAATCGTTTCCACCTGTAATAATACCAGAAGCTTCTTCTGCTTTACCACTTTGTAAAAGTACGATCGCAATTAGTAAAATTGATACTACAATTAATAATATTTCCATAATCAGTCTCCTTTGATCACTACATAATAATTTAACATATTTTCCTATGAAATGCAAGCATTATCATACCCACTCTATCTCATTAAAAAAATAAAGATGATATTTCAAGAATATTTTTTTATCTTAACATTAGAAAATAACAATATAAAACTATGATGATAAAAGATGGCAAACTATAAAAAAGACCTTTTCCCTTTTTGTTAAAAATGCCATATGATATTAGGATCATGCTATAAAGTCCTAGTTTTGATAAATTCGTTAAAAAGCCACTGTTATCGAAATAAATAGAAGTTGGCGTTACGATGTCCAAAATAGCTATTAATAAAAAATGAATTCCCCATTCTAAAACAAAATAATGGTAATGTTTCTCGTATTCTTCTCTTTCGATATTCATAACCATCGTAAACACGTGAGGAAGGGCTAAGATCATACCCAAAAAGTAAGACATAGGAAGATGGAAAAAACTATTTCCATACCATAATAAAAGAAGTGGATAAAAAAAGAAGAATGGTAAAAAAAGAAGAGATCTGATAGGACATTTTACTTGCTTCTTTCCTTTTTTTGGAATCAATAATAAGATCAAGGAAAAACAAAGTAACACAATAAAAGAAGTAATATCAAAAGATAAAAACAGACCTTCTTTATATTCTAAACGACTACCAATCGATGAAAAAAGGTAAAGAAAAATCGCATTTAAGTAAAGATTCTTTCGACTTAACTGATGATGGATATGCTTTTTATAATAAAAAAGATCGAGAACTATGTACATCATAAGAAAAAAGAATAGAAATCCAAAGATCATTTCTAAGAAAAAAGAATATGTTTGAAAATAAAAACAAAGTAACATTAAAGCAACTTCTGGTAACAACAAAATAACAATCGATAAAAATTGAGAATGATACCACTCTTCTTGTAGATAAGCATGGATAAACAGAAAACATAAAATGATAATAAGAAATAACACTTTATCCATACTCTCACCAATACTATCCTATGTAAAAAAAATAGGTTTATTAAAAAAACAGGAAAAGCTCCTGTTACTGGTAATTCGTTTCTAAATTGGATAATTGATTATGATTTTGATAAGTAATCGTAATTGTTTCATTCTGGTAATGAGATAAATCAATTGTGAAAATTGTCATAAGTCCATTTATTTCTTCGGTTGTAATCGTAATTGTTTCATCGGCATCTTGAAAACTACCATCTAACCAACTAAAAAATCCTTTGACCGTAATTTGATATACCTTTCTTATACGATCATCTTGAAATTCTGTCTGATGTTGAAACGTACTATATTTTAGCAATTTGCTAAGTTCATCCGGACGTAACTTAAAAAAAGAAAGGCCATATAATTGATCGCTCGTCGTTTCTAACTTTTGATCTTTTACGGAATAAAACGTATCCCCTTTAATATAATATTCCTCATTTGTTTCCTCTACTTCGATCACTTCTTCTTCCTGATAACGTGTCGTATACACGAAATGTGAAGCAGAATCGATTGTAAATGTATAAGTTGCTTCGTAGTTATCTAGTGATTCAAAACTAATATTCGTCGTAGTAGTGTCCGAAGTAGGAGGAACATTACCTCGACTACTACGAATACTACCAATTAGAAAAAGAAAGAAAACAAAATAAAATCCCAATATGATCATAGCACGATAACGCTTATTTTTCCATATCTCTCTAAAACGCAATTTTTCTTTCTTTTCTTTCATAATAACACCTAACTTAATATTTTGCCTATAAATTTACTATGACTGGCGATGCCATTGGCAAAAGAGACACCACTCATTTTCGTTTTTCCTTCTGGTTGAACCTCTTGAAAAACAAGTTCACCATTACTTACTTTCACACCAAAACCATCTTCATAAATGGTGGTAATTTGACCATTAAATAATTCTGGAAAATAATTATCATTAATACGACATTTCCATACTTTTAAAATTTTTCCCTCAAACATACAATAACTTCCCGGCCAACTATATAACCCTCTTACCTGATTATAGATTTCTTTTCTGGTTTTTTCAAAATCGATTTTCTCATCTTCTCTTTTAATATTTAATCCATAAGTAGCTTCACTATGATTTTGTGGCGTTCTCGTTGCAGTACCATCGATAATACTAGGTAACGTATCAAGCAAAAGATCACGCCCAAGTAAACTCAATTTATCATGTAAACTAGAAGCCGTATCCGTATCTGTAATTTCAATTTCACGTTGTGAAATGATATCTCCCTCATCCATTTTAGAATTCATATACATAATCGTAACACCTGTTTTTTTATAACCAGCTAAAATCGCACGATGAATAGGAGCTCCTCCACGTAATTTCGGAAGCAAGGATGCATGGACATTAATACAACCCAAACGAGGCACCTCAAGTAACGCTTTCGGTAGAATTTGACCATATGCACATGTAATAATAAGGTCTGGTTCTAACTCGGCCACTTGCTCCCAATCTTCTTTCATTTTGTTTGGTTGAATCACTAAGATAGTATGTTTCATTCCCACTTCTTTTACTGGTGGATAAGACATATGACCATCTCTACCAACGGGGCGATCTGGTTGTGTCACAATCGCACGAATTTTATAATGTTCGATTAATCCCTCTAAGATCGGAACACTAAATTCAGGAGTCCCCATAAAAATAATCTTTAATCCCTTTTCGACATTTACATTTTCTAAATTCATATTATCACCATTTTTATTTTATCACATTTTACCAATTTCATAAATGAAATCGCATCACTTTATAAATAAAGTGGATTAAAATCAAAATCTAGCGAAACTTGGGAATTACTTTGATATTGCTCTTTTAAAAAGCTAAACAAATCCCAAATATCTTCTCTCTTTTTATACTTCACAATAATTTGATAATAATATCGATTATTCACTTTCAGCATATTAGCTGGGCTAGGACCTAAAATAAGCCGATTAGACTTATTAGAACGACGTAAATAAGTTCCTATTTTCTTCGCTTCATGTTCTACTTTTTCTAATTCTTTTCCTACGATTTTTAAAAGAGCTAGGTTACAATAAGGAGGATAATGCAAGGTCTTACGAATCTTCATTTCTTCCTTATAAAATCCGAGATAATCATGAGTAGCAGACATTTTGATACTGTAATGGTTCGTATTGAAACATTGAATGACTACTTCCCCCGGTTTATCACTTCTCCCTGCTCTACCGGCCACTTGATTTAAAAGTTGAAAGGTTCTCTCTCCACTTCTAAAATCAGGAATGTTTAAAGTGGCATCACCATTCAATACTCCCACCAATGTAACATTAGGAAAATCAAGTCCTTTGGCAATCATCTGCGTACCCAATAAAATATCATAATGACCAGCTCCAAATTCCTTGATTATTTTTTCATGACTCCCTTTTCGACTAGTCGTATCCATATCCATACGGATGACGCGTGCACTTGGAAACATTTCTCGTATACATTCTTCTAATCTCTCTGTTCCCATTCCAAATTCGTTGATATTCTCGCTCTTACAATTGGGACAAATAGTTGGCTTTTTAGCGCCATATCCACAATAATGACAACGCATCGTGTGAGATGTTTTATGATAAGTAAGAGGAATATCACAATTCGGACATTTATCGGTATAACCACAAGCTTTACAAGTAATAACGGTACTATAACCACGACGATTGAGCAGTAGAATCATTTGTTCTTGGCGTTTTAAACGATCTACCATTTTTTCTTTTAAAACTCGAGAAAAAACACGATTTCGATAACGGTATTCTTCCTTCATATCGACGAGTAGTACTTTGGGCATGTGTTTATTAATACGATTTTTCAATTCTAACAGATGATAAATTCCCATTTGAGCACGCGTATAACTTTCGATCGATGGCGTCGCACTTCCCAAAATCAAGGGAATTTGGTATCGTTTGGCACGATATAAGGCAATATCGATCGTATGATAACGAGGATTATTTTCTTGCTTATACGTACTAGAATGTTCTTCGTCAATAATAATCAATCCTAAATTAGTAAAAGGTGCAAAAATCGCACTACGAGCACCAATGGCAATCTTAACTTCCCTTCTTTCAATCTTACGCCACTCATCATATTTCTCACCATCCGACAACCGACTATGTAAAATAGCTACTTCTCTACCAAAACGCTTTTTAAATTGACTAACCATTTGGGGTGTCAAACTAATTTCTGGTACTAAAACAATTACTTCTTTACCATCCTTTAAAACCTCTTCAATCATATGCATATAAACTTCTGTTTTTCCACTTCCTGTCACTCCATGTAAAAGATAAGGAATAAATTGATGACGTTTTTTTAAAACTTCCTCTACTACAGACTGTTGTTCATCGGTTAATTTTATACGATTCGTTTCTGGAATTAAACTTTCATCAATACGATAAGTCTCTTCTTTAATCTCTTCCAAAATACCTTTTTCAAGTAACGTTTTCGTCGCCGATAAAGAAAGATTCATTGCTTCCTTTTTTAATACTTTTCCCTGTTTCTTTACATATTCATAGACCTGTCTTTGTTTTTCTGCTTTTATGATCATTTCTTTTTTTACTACTAAATAAGAAGTATATTTTTTAGAAACTTGAAAATTATGCTTTGCTTTTAGAGCAGCTGGCAACATCGTTTGATAAGCGCTGATTAAAGTCGACATCGTCTTTTTCGCAATATATTTTCCTAATTCTAACATTTCTTCATTTAAAATTGGTTCCGCATCAACAAGTTCTAAGATTTCTTTCGTTTCATACTCTGGTTTCTCTTTATGAATTCGCAAAACAAATCCTTCTAGCTTTTGACGTCCAAACGGAACCAAAACACGAATACCTAATTTTATATTTGATTCCCATTCTCGAGGCACAAAATATGTAAATGTTTTATCTACTTGCTTGGCTTTTAATTCTACTAAAACATCTATATACATATCATCACCTTCTTTTTTATTATATCGATTAAACAATTGTTCGTCAATCAATAAAAAAAGAGAAATATATGATTTCTCCCTATTATGAAAGTCTTTTATATAGATAAAACTAAACG
>CALVJD010000062.1 GCA_944332005.1 uncultured Bacilli bacterium | reverse complement strand
ATATTCAAAGAGGCCTTGGTATTGCTAATCAAGCAATCCCTGTTATTAAACAGGTAACACCCGTGATGCGAAATGCAAAAACGATGTTTCAAGTAATGAACGAATTTAAAAAAGTCGATACTCCCGTCTCCAACAATAGAACTACTACCCCAACTGAACAAATGACAAATAATAGTAGCAATCACGAAAAAACAAATACTTCAACTCCAACAATTCACAACAATGGGCCTGTCTTCTTTATATAAAAAAGAGTTAAAATGACTTCAACTCTTTTTCAATTATTTTCTTTCTTCTCGCCGTTTTTATACGTAGAAAAAGCTTCTTTTTTGGTAAGTGGGAAAGAATCTTTTCCTCTTTTTGAACTAAGTGCTGATAATATTCACGAGTACTTGGTTCTTTTTGTTTTCTTAAAATAGGTCCTAACCACATATCTTTTTTCGAATAACGACTACTCCCTTTTAAAAAACTAATGATTACATTGTAGATATGTCCTTCTTTGACAACTTTTTCATTTTCAATTTGATATCCTAACAGTATCACTTCTCTACGAAGTAGTTCTAAATCCTTGTTCGATTGTAAAATCAACTGTTCTGGTAATTTTGAAGCACGTTTTAAAATTGAAATCATGGTATGTGTTCCCATACCAGCAATTACAACTGTATAAGGATCTTTAAAAACTAAATCAGGTATTCCATCCACCCTTTGTATATCGATTTGATCTTCCAAGTGATAAGTTTCAATATTATGTCTAGCATTTTTTAGGGCATTTTCGTTGATATCACAAGCAATACAAGTGATGTTTCGTTCCACGGTACAATAAATATCTAATAAGGCATGATCACAACCAATATCCATTAAGATCGGATATCGAATCATGTCAGCAATTGTTTGTAAGCGAGGCGATAATTTCATTAATCACCCATATAATCTTTTAGTTTACGAGAACGAGAAGGATGACGCAATTTACGTAACGCCTTTGCTTCAATTTGACGAATACGTTCACGCGTAACACCAAACATCTGTCCAACTTCCTCTAACGTACGACTCTTTCCATCTTCCAGACCAAAACGTAGACGAATGACTTTCTCTTCACGCTCTGTCAGTGTTAATAATACATCGGCAATTTCATCTTTTAACATTTCGTTCGTCGCATATTCTTCCGGACTCATATTACTTTCGTCTTTAATGAAATCGCCTAAATGAGAATCTTCCTCTTCTCCAATAGGGGTCTCTAAACTAACAGGATCTTGACTAATTTTATAGATATCACGAATCTTATCAACCGACATATTCATCTTCTTAGCAAGTTCTTCTTCGCTTGGTTCACGATTTAATTCCAACGTTAATTGTCTTTGAATACGAGCTAATTTGTTAATCGTTTCCACCATGTGAACAGGAACACGAATCGTTCTTGCTTGATCAGCAATGGCACGCGTAATCGCCTGACGAATCCACCAAGTCGCATAGGTAGAAAATTTATATCCCTTTGTAACATCAAATTTTTCAACGGCTTTCATAAGACCGATGTTTCCCTCTTGAATCAAATCAAGAAATAACATTCCACGTCCTACATAACGTTTCGCAATACTGACAACTAAACGAAGATTGGCTTCGGCTAACGTTGTTTTGGCACTTTCATCCCCTGCCGCAATTCGATCTGCTAAAGCAAGCTCCTCTTCCATCGTCAATAGCTTAATTTGTCCAATTTCTTTTAAATACATACGAACTGGATCATTAATCGTCAAATCTTTCGTTAAAACACTATCATCTAAAATCAATTTAGAACTATCATCTTCTGATTCCTCATCTTCTGATACAACCGCAATACTATTTTCATTAAAGGTATTATATAATTCATCTAAAGAATCAGAATCCAAATCTAACCCCTTGAGTGCATTCGCTAATTCTTCATAAGTGACAAATCCCTTTTCTTTTCCTTTTTTTACTAATTCTTCTTTACGCATTTCAAAAGTTTTAATCTCGTTAATCACGTTCATCTCTCCTCATTTTTAAATCTACAATTTGTTTCGCAATATTTGCTTTTTCTAAAGGATCCGTAATCCTTTTCATCTGTTCTTTTAAGCGCGTCATCTCCACTTTGATATTATACTCTAAGATCACATTCATGTAGTCATTAATTTCATCAATTGTATATTCTTCCTTCAAATTTAGACGATTAATCTCACCCAACGTCTTCAATAATTCTTGATCCTCTCCTATAAAAGTAACAAAATCAGCTAAATCGATCGCTTGATAATTTTTATAAAAATAACTAATTTCTCGTGCCAGATATCGATAACGATCCGTCGGCATATAAGTAATCTTCTTTTGATACATCTGAATCACTTCTGGATACCTCAACATGTAATAAAGGAGCCCTGCTTCTGCCTTTTGATATTTAGATGGCTTCTCACGCACTTCTACCGTTTTTGGCACTTCCTTAACTGGTTCTTTTTTCTCTTCTAAATTATTCAATCGTTCCTTTAAGAAATCCAGATCCAAATTGGATTCTCGACTAATCTTCTTTAAACTAATCTCACGCATCACTTCATCATCGATTTTGGCTAATTCTTGAATCACCGTATTGACATAATTAGCCATATCAACCGTACTAGTTAAATCTTTATCTTGCTTTAAATAATTTAATTTGAAATCCATAACACTCATAGGATTTTCTAATTTCGCCAAAAATTTTTCTTTCCCATATTTTTTAATATATTCATCTGGATCTAAATCTTCCTCTAGACGAACGATTTTGGGAATCACTCCCATTTTTAACAGTTCGTTACTACAAGCAAGCGTCGCTTTAGCTCCCGCTTTATCACCATCAAAACAAAGAATGACCTCTTTGGCCATTTTTTTGATCATGCCAGCTTGCTCTTTCGTTACTGCTGTTCCCATCGTTGCAATCGCATTCTTTACACCAACTGTATAAGCACGAATCACATCCATAAAACCTTCCATAATAATGACACTCTGCTTCATTCTTGCTTCTTCTTTCGCACGATGGTAATTATATAATAATTCGCCTTTTTTAAAAATGTCTGTTTCCTTCGTATTGATGTACTTAAATTCTTTCTCACCATGGTAAACACGACCACTAAAACCAACTACCCTACCAGATGGATCCCAAAGAGGAAACATAATACGATTATAATAAATATCTTGATAACCATATTCATTCTTAACAACTAACCCGCTTTTTAATAAATCCTGATGGGTAAATTCTTTCCCTAATAATAGTTTGGTCAATCGCTCACGATTTTGAAACGAAAGACCAATACCAAATTCACGAATCATGTCATCGGTAATATCTCGACCTTTTAAATACTCTTTCGCTTCTTTTCCTTCTTTGGTATTAATATTATTTTGATAAAACTTCACAGCTACTTCATAAATATCATATAAAGACTGAAAACGTGTATTGATAGGTTTTTTAAAATCTCCGAGCGAAATATCGATACCCGCTTTATCTGCAACTTTTTTAAGAGCTTCCAGAAAACTGACATGTTCGTAATCCATAATAAATTTAAAAACGTTTCCTGTCGCTCCGCAAGAAAAACAAGTATAAATTTGTTTCTCACTCGATACACTCATACTAGGAGAATGATCATCGTGAAATGGACAAACACCAAAAAAATTTTTCCCCTTTTGTGTGAGCGGTAAATATTCGCCAATAACATCGACGATATTGACACTACCGCGAATATGATTGATTTCATCATTCGATAAAACTGTCATCAAATCACACTCCCTAATAATAATATACGACAAAACTTGTCCAGTTCCTTTTTTTATATTTCAAAAATCGTATTTTTTATGAATTTATAGTCAGTTTTATACTTAATTTGTCGTATCAAACGAAACATTGCTTCATCTTTTGCTTTTGCTTCCAACATAATATCACAATCTTGATTTGTAAATTTTATCTTCTCTAAAAAAGCTAAAAAAGCATCTAAATCGATATAATCATGATGACTACGAAACTCTTTCTTACTTTTAGGGGAAGAAAAATGAAGCTTCGGAACCTCATTGGTACCTTCCCAAGTCTGAAAAATAACTTCGATATAATCCTCTACTTTCTCTCCATGATTGTTACACAAATGATGATGGTAATCTAATACCATGGGAATTTTTAACACTTCACACACTTCCAACGTATCTTTCATCGTAAAAACTTTATCGTCATTTTCTAAAACAATGTGTTTTTGTAAATAAGAATCTAATTCTTTAAAACGCTTGATAAACCGTTTTTTACTTGCTTCTACTCCAAACGTGCCACTTCCGATATGTAAAATGATTCGCCCCTCTATTTGCATCGATCGAAACATAAATTCATGATATTTGAGCATATTAATACTAGAGCGAACCACTTCGGAGCGAGTGCTATTTAAAACGCAAAACTGATCTGGATGTGTATCGACACGCATGCGATAACACCGAATCAATCTTCCAATCTTCTCAAACTCCAATCGATAACGATTTAAATCTAAAGTTACCTTAGAATGAGTCGCCAGTGGGATAAGATGCGAAGTCATACGATAAAATTCGATCTCATTTTTATAATTATAAAGAAGAATTTCTTTTAAATGATGAAAATTAGATAAAATGATCCTTTCTAATTTTTCATCCCGCTTATTAGGTTCACAAGACTCATAATAAGTATAAGTCATACTAGAAGCAGACGTGAAAGGTGCAAGTGAGAGAGGAATTGCTACATAACCTAATCTGATTTTCATATCATCACCACTCTTAGTATGGATAGAAAGGAGGAAAACATGACATTAAAGCAAGAAAAAATCATCGCTATCATAGGAACCTTCCTACTCGCATTCCTATTTCATTTTCTCTATGACTGGTATCCCAATACCCTATTTTCTATTTTCTTTCCCGTCAACGAAAGTATTTGGGAACACATGAAACTATTATTTACACCAATCCTAACCTATGGCATTATAGAATACTTAACACTAAAATATCTTCACATCCAAAACCATCACTATATCTTCTTTTTAACCATCTTAGCCCTACTCAGTATTCCCTTCTACCTTCTATTTTATCTACCCTTTTATTATCTCATTGGAGAACAAATGTGGTTCAATATAACACTACTATTTCTCGTTATTTTATTCGTTCACACCATTCATTACTTTCTCATTCAAAAAAACTTACCCTTTCATTCAGATCTTCCCGCTCTCATACTGATCATCATCACTTATATTTTATTTGGATACCTTACCTATCGACCAATCAAATGCGATCTCTTTTTTGACCATGTAAATGAAAAATATGGCATCCATATTTACAAAATAAAATAAAAGCACCCGCTTTTATTTTATTTTACAATACGTAACCATTTTCTCTTTTGAGGGAAGCAAAATCGAATCTCCATCCATCTCAACCATTCCCTCATTTGGCACCTCTACAACATCATAATAACGCTCATCACAAGTACCACTTACTTTAAAATAACCTGCATCAATTGCCTCTTGTTCCGTTTTAATCTGCACCTTTTGATTCAGTAAATTACAACCAGAACAAAGCCACAAAACTCCACAAGCACAAACTACTTTAATTCCTCTTCTCTTCATATTAATCCCCCTTTAGAAGCATATTCTATCACAATCTAAAACTATTGTCAAAAATATACAAAAAAAGTCAAGAATAAATCTTAACTTTACAAGTTTAATATTTATGAATTGCAAAAAACATTCATCGTATCAAAAGTGATACCAATAAAATTATGCAATCTCATAACGTTAATACCAAATAATTTGATATATCAAATGTGAAAATCTATGACTACTTTCCCCAGTACTTCACAAGGAAACCCTACTCTTCCATTACTAATCTTATAACCCATAATTGCATGCATCACATACGCATCTTCTTCATAAGCAGAATAGAATTTCCCTGTTTTTCTCAAGG
>CALVJD010000061.1 GCA_944332005.1 uncultured Bacilli bacterium | reverse complement strand
TAAAATGGATTTTATATATTTATCTTGATTATAGACACGAATTGCAATTTTCTTTAATATACCCATAAATCCTCCTTCCTTTAAAACAAAGAAGAGTAGGGGAATGATCCTACTCTTAATATTATTTGAATTTATTTTTCTTTAATTTCATTCCATTGTTTGATAGAGACTCTCCGATAGTCGTTTTAATATATTTATCAAAATTTCTATCAGATATTAATTGTGATTTAAATTGTTCATAATTCTGAACATTTGGAAATTCCATATTGATAAATACATCTCCTACACTGGTTGATGATTTTTTATTATTGGATTTTGAATATCCTATTAAATCATCTACCATAGAAGATGCTATTTTTAGTTTTGGTATAGATAAAACTTCTTCTCCAGAATGTGCTAAAATAAAGCCGTCTTCTCCAGTTTTTCTTACTAAGTCACCAATAGTACCGCCTTTTTGATAACCATTCTTCTTCCAATTATACCGTTGCTTTCACAATACTTTAACACACATTTAAGTGTCGGTTTGGACTATACAATAATTTATTACGCAATAAACCAATCTATTATAGTCTCTGAACGTCCTCCATCGGCATTATCCGTTAAGGAGTTTCGCTGCGTCTGAGTGACTTGCACACTCGGTTACCCCTGACCTAATTACTTTTTATGGTTTCTATCTTTCGACTATTGAGTTTATAACTCACACCGCATTCACGTTTGCCGTTTCCAGCTCCGTTGTAGCGAATTAGGGTTATGGGGGCGTTCCCGCAATTTAAGATATTTAATGTGGACTGATTTAATTGATCCACGTCAGCATATTTTGATTTTGTTTACTACTTCCGGTATAAGTACCAGAAAATCCCATTGCTTTATAATACGACTTTCTTCTGTTAAATGAGCTATCGTAGTTATGATATTTTCCTTCTGTTACTTTTAATACCTATTCAAATAGGCGAGAAGGGTACTTCTTTAAAGTGTCTTTACACTTGACCCTTCTTCTCGCACTTCATTATGTTATTCTGCGAGTGCAGACTGTTGCATACCCATATAAATGGGCTTCTCTCGTTCAGTCGTTGTAGGCATATGATTTTTAATTTCTCTTAATTTATCATTAACTAATTTTTTATAATAATCACTATTAAAATTCCAGTATGGTATTTCTAAGTAATAATATCCATTTTTTAATGCATATTTTTTCTTATATAAGTCTTTCCATTGAGTATATTCTAAATCCCTTATTGCTTCTTCTTCTGTTAATTTTCTATTTCCCCATATTTTACAGGGATAATAATGCTGACTTCCATGAACTTCGATTATTAATTTATAATCAACAAGTTCATTGTCGTACGGTAATATATATCCTGTCTTTAGGTTGCGACAAATCAAGTTACAGTTATATTCATTTAAGTATCTAATATTTAACTCATCTAAATATTTTATCAACATATCTTCGTATCTAGATATTTTTTCCATTGCACACTTTGGACATTTATAATATGAATCTATCATAACATGTGGCAACGATAAAAATTCACCATGTTCATGACAAATCCATAAATATTTTTTCTTACTATGACAAGCCACCTGATAAATACTTTCTTTATTATTTGTGCTCCAATATTTAACTAATTCTGGATGTAAATAACCTAAACTATTTGTATAACATATCATATTGTTTGTACAATAAGGACATCTAGCACCAGAATAAAACCTGTCAGCTTTTGTCTTATAATCTGGATGAGTACTATCATTTTGACATTTTATCCAAATATATTTTTGGCTACACTTAGATATCTCAAATGGACTAACCTTATTTTTATCTGACCAATAATTTTCTATAAAATTATCATCTATGTTATCAATTGCCCATTGTCCAAAAGAATCTTCTTTACAAACCTTTCTACCAACACAATATGGACACCTATGACCATTCTTAAAATCAACAACTCTTGTTTCATATTCGGGGTGATATTTTTTATTTTGACAAATTATCCAACATTTATTATACGATTCTGATGATATATCCCAAGGTGATATTTTATTATTTTTACCCCAATATTTTTCGATTCCATTTTCTCCATAATTATCAATTAAAAATTGAGCGATAGATTTACATTTTTTGCATGGTGAAGATTTACTTTTGTTTATAACAGAAACAGTAAATTGCTGCGATTCATGTATTCCTCTCGGACACTTAAGCCACACTTTTTTTCTTGCTGTGTATCTTATTTCAGTCGGACTTATATTATTTAATTCATAATCCCATCTATCTAATAAATCTTGTCGATTGTTATTTTTACACCAATAATAAAAAGAGTCGTAAACATTTAATTTACGACCAGAACAGTAAGGACATCTATGACCCTGAGAAAAATGATGCGGACTCATTTCATAATCATCATGATAATCTTTGTTTTGACATTTTAACCATACTTTAATTTCAGAAGTATATCCCATTTTAAAAGGATCTTCAGTATTCTTTTCAGACCAATATTTATTTATAGCATCTTCGCCATAATTATTTAATAAATATTGACCAAATGATAATTTCATTGAATTTAAATTTCTTTTTTTCATCATTACCTCCTTTCTTATATTATAAAAACCATATTTCCTAGGCGTTATCCACTTCTGGATTTTCGCCGTATATTAGAGAGAATTTTTTATACTTATATTTTATGTATTATGATATAAGTGCCCCGTCGAGGCGATCTACGATGCTCGTATTGATTTGTAATTTATTTTTCGGATAAGAGTCTTTCTTGTATACAAAGAAATCTCCTTTCTTACTAGAACTACTACTAGAACTACTACTTGGCTTCTTTGTTGTAGTAGAAGTAGATGTACTTGGTTTTGAACTTCCAGTTCCATAATTAGAACCTTGATTTGCTTGTTGTTTTTGTTGTGTTTGTTGCTGTTTAGCAGCCTCAGCATTAGCTTTATTTACTAACGCAACAACATTAGCTTTAATATTATCTATTGCACTTTGTAATGTAGTCATTTTGCTTGTGAAATTACTATTATAAGTAGATAACATATTAACTACATTATTACTATTATTTGTATCAGTATTCATTATTTCTTTCATACTATCAGACAACGTATATCCAACATCTGTTGTTACAGAAGTAATTGTTTCTGAAATAGATGAACTGTTTTCATTGATACTTGTAATAGTTTCACTTATTAATCTGTCTACATTATCTAATCTAACACTTATCCATTCCTCAAATGAACTATATAAAGCATCTAATAAAGCTTCTTGATCATCTAAATATTTGTCATATTCAGTTTCTTCTAAATCATCTTTTGCTTCTTGTAATTCATTTTTTAAATCTTGCACTGTTTTCTGATTTTCTTCAGAATCATCAGTAGAATAAGCACTTAATTGTTTTTCTATTTGAGATATATTTTTCGTTTTTTCTGCTATCTCTTTTTGATAATCGTATAACCATTTTGTTACTGTATTAAATAAATAAAAAATTGTCTAATTCTTTTTGTATATCTGCATCATATCTAATTTCTAATAATTGAATATTATTTTTTTTACAATATTCTCTTTTTATCTGATCGTGCTGTTGTCTTTTTAAAAAACTATTTCGTCCACCAAAATACTCAATAATTTTATAATGTTGCTCTCCTTGAAACTCTATGCAAATATTTAAATTCGTTAGATAAAAATCAAAAGGTAACGGTTTTTGATCTATGCAATCATCAAACCTTTTTTGGGCAATATATTTTATATCATGTCTATCAAGATATTGTTTTATACGTTTTTCTCCTTTGCTAGAACGACACCGAGGACAGCCTTTTCCAAATAAAATATTGGACGGTCTAGCCATCCATTCATATCCATCTTTTAAGCATTTATGAAGAATCGGAGTATTGGCACCGATATATTTACCTAATACTATTATATTCGGATCGATTATGTTTAATTCACATATATATTCATCGTGTGTTTTACGATTTTTTAAACTAGCTTTTTCTATACGACACTGAGGACACCCACATCCTTTTAACATATTAGTAGGAAGAGCCTTCCATTCAACATTATGTTTAATACATTTATGTAATATCAAAGTTTTTGCATCTATATATTTTTCTATTACAATAATATTTGAATTAATTTTTTTTAATTGTTTAACATAACATTCATGTGATTTATATTTTTTCTTATTAATTTTTTCTTGTTTGCATTTAGGACAACCAGCACCACTTAAAATATTATTCGGTGTGCAATCCCAATATAGATCATGAATTAAACAACGATGTTTTATCTTTGTTTTCATGTCAATATAGTTTCCTATAACTTCTACATTAGGATTCTTTTTCTTTGCTTCTTCAATATATTCATTATGTGTTTTCTTTTTAATTATTTCATCTCCAAACTTTGTTGAAAGTTATAACAATTTTTTATTTATAAAGGTTCGTTACACCTTACAGATTCACAGCTTTGTGATTTTCTTTAATTTTCATTAAAGTGCAGACCATATCATTAACCATGCTCAACAATGAGTTTAGGTTTCCTCCACTTCGGAACACTTGTCCCTACGAGCATTTCAGCTCTGGTCGTTGAACGTTATTCTTACAAAATAAAAAATCTATTTTAAATAGATTAATTAATGCAAGAATCTTCGCTGCTAATTATCCAATTTTTATAATTTTTAACATTCGCATTTATCTTTACAGATTATGCTGTAGTTTATAAAACTCTAAGGATTTTTCAGCAATTCAAAGGAATACACTATAGCCTTTCGGACTATAGCGGACTAAATTAAATTTAATCTTTTTCAGCATCTAATGCTTCTTTTCTTTTATCAATAAGTTTTTCT
Source organism: uncultured Bacilli bacterium (assembly GCA_944332005.1). Classification (GTDB taxonomy): domain Bacteria; phylum Bacillota_I; class Bacilli_A; order RF39; family UBA660; genus CALVRE01. The sequence continues at coordinate 583 of CALVJD010000061.1, read as the reverse complement.
AATGCTTCTAATTGGGCATTATAACCTTCTTCGATTAAGTCTATAATACTTTCTTTTTCATCTTCAGCATTTAATATAGATTCTTGTTGTAATTCAAGAAGTTCCTGTCTACGTTCTAAATAATCCTTATTTAAGGAATCGTTTTTATACGTATCATCAAGTTCTTCTATTGCTTTTCTATATTCATCTGCTTGTGTCATATAAGTGTTGTAATTAATACCCATTAAGCCAAAACTTGCATCAGCAAATTGAGTATTTTTACCATTTTCATCAAACATTTTCTTACCAGATAATAAATCTAATAAGAAGTCTGATTCTGTTGTTATGGTTGAAACTTGTTCTTGTAAATAGTCAAAAATCTCCCAATCTAAATCTCTTATGCTATTATTAAACTCTAATAATGATTGATTTGCTTCTAATATAGCTGAATTTACATCGTTGATTTGATTTTGCATGTCGTACCAGCTCTCAGAGTAACGTACTATCGCACCAGAGTTTAACGCCTCATTCATTGCATTAATTAATTCATTTCTTTCATTTTGCAAATTAGCAATATTATCATTTTCCATTTTAATTAATGTTT
>CALVJD010000060.1 GCA_944332005.1 uncultured Bacilli bacterium | reverse complement strand
AAGTGTCATTTTTCTTTTTATAGGCACAATAGGTTCCATTATAAATAGATGCTTCTGTTTTCCCATCTTGATCAATGGATGATTTCCCTTGCCAATCATCTACCTTTCCATCTAATTTCAAGGTCGTGTCTGCTGCTAGTGGAAAATTATAAGATAGTGGAACAAATCCTTGGGTTGCTTGATCTGTTTCCATTGCTCGAATCATATTTTCAACACTCACGCGAAAGCTTGATTTCCTACTTTCTTCAATCACATTCATAATGAGTGGTGTTGCAATCAAGGCTATTACTGCTAATATGACAATAACAGCTAATAACTCAATTAACGTAAATCCTTTTTTCTTCATATTTTATTCACTCCTTTTTCTATTCTCCTCTATTTTAATTGTATCATACATTCCTATGTATTCTAATATGTATTTTTATATTGTTAAAAAAAGAGAGGTATATAATACCCCCCTCGTGTGCATGTCGCAAACAAAATTTTCCCTTGCTTTCGCACACTATATTACTATTTTCTTACAATTTCATTTTAGCAAACAATCGATCTTTTGACAAGCTTTTTTATTCCAAAATTGCTTTAATTCTTCTTACTCCTGCACTACTTGCTTCTTCTTTTTTGATGTGAAAGTGTCCAAGTTCACTTGTATTGGATACATGTGGTCCTCCACATAATTCTTTGCTGATATTGCCAATGGTATAAACGGTTACAATGTCTGGATATCGTTCAATGAATTGGCATTCAGCTCCACTTTTAACGGCATCTTCTTTTTTCATTTCTTCGTGTGTGACAGGAATTGCTTCTTCAATCCACTTATTCACTAAATCTTCTGTTTGTTTTAATTCTTCTTGTGTCATTTTATGATCACATGGAAAATCAAATCGCATTCTTTCATCTGTAATATTACTTCCTAGCTGATGGACTTGTGATCCTAAAACGTTTTTTAGAGCCGCATTGAGTAAGTGTGTAGCCGTATGATATTTAATATTTTGTAGACTATCGCCAGCTAAGCCACCTTTGAATCTTTGTGTCGATCCTGCTCGTGATTTTTCTTGATGTTCTTTAAATTTCGCTTGGAATCCTTCCGTATCCACTTTGATATTCTGTTCACTAGCTAATTCTTCGGTCAGTTCGATTGGAAATCCATAGGTATCATATAAGCGGAAAGCAAGTGTCGCATCGATCATGTCACCTTCTAATTTGGAAGTAATTTTTTCAAATTCTCGTAATCCTTTTTCAAGAGTACGATTAAATTTTGTTTTTTCATTCGTAAGTACTTCTAAAATCACATTACGATTTACTTCTAATTCATGATAATATTTTTTATATTTTTCGATGAACATCGAAGCAATAATGGTATCCCAATCAGAATTGATATCAATATCAAGCTTTTTCGCATAACGAATCGTTCTTCTAATCAAACGTCTCAAAATATAACCTTGATCCGTATTCGATGGTTTAATTAGGGCATTATCTCCAGCAATAATCACAACAGCACGAATATGATCGGCAATGATACGCATACTTCTTTTTACTTCAGCTTCTTCATATTTTAATCCGGAAATTTCTTCTAATTTTTGGATGACATCTTGAAAAATGGATGTTTGATAATTATCGTCTACCCCTTCTAAAACAGCAGTAATACGTTCGACTCCCATTCCCGTATCGACATTCTTTTTAATAAGTGGCGTGACCGTTCCATCACCATTCCCATTATATTGAGTAAAAACATTGTTCCAAATTTCCACCCAACGTTCATCTTTCGGATCGAATTTAGATGGAATTGGTTCTTTACTACGCCAATAGAAAATTTCCGTATCAGGTCCACATGGTCCTGTACCACTACCTAATGCCCACCAGTTATCTTCTTCTCCTAAATAGGCGATGTGATCTTCAGAAATACCTAGACTTTTCCAAATTTCAGCACTTTCATGATCAGGTTCAATCAAATCGTTTCCTCTAAATACGGTAACTGATAAACGTTCTACTGGTATTTTCAATACTTCGGTTAAAAATTCAAAGCTCCAACTGATAGATTCTTTTTTGAAATAATCTCCAAGCGACCAATTTCCTAGCATTTCAAAAAAGGTATGATGAGTTTCATCACCAATCGAATCGAGATCGTTACTACGGAAGCATTTTTGAACATCGGCAAGTCTCGTTCCCAATGGATGAGGTTGTCCCATCAAATAAGGAATTAATGGTTGCATCCCAGCTGTATTAAATAATACCGTTGGATCATTCTCGGGTATAATCGGACTACTTGGAATAATTTTATGTCCTTTGCTTTCAAAAAATTGTAAATATAAATCTTTAATGTTCATATGAAACCTCCTTTAATATTTCGTCTATTCTATCATACATGTCTTGAAAAGTACCCCTACTACTAACGTAATAATCGGCATAAGCAATGGGTCCTGCTTTCATAATATTTTCAATTTCAGTAATATCTCTTTTTTGAGCTTCTTCTTGATTTAAAGGACGATGATGTCTTTTCGATAAACGTTCATAGCGAATTTTTTTATCGACGACAATCGCAATCACAATTAAATTATCATTTAATTCTTCTTTGATAATTTTTAATTCCTCCCAAGAATATAGGCCATCTAAAACGGTATCATTCTTACTAGCACATTCACAAATCCGTGGCAGCAATATTTTCGCATAAGCTCCCATACCGAGTTCATTGCGTAATTTTTCTCGCATTATGCGTTCATTTTCGGGTGTTACTTCTAGCGAAGCTTCTTTTAATTTTTCCATCGTTACGCCACCGAAATAGATTTTTGACATACCTTTTTTTTCCAAATATTCTGATATCACTGATTTTCCTACTCCACACATACCCACAATGGCAAATACTTTATGCATGATCTACCTCCTCTAATATATCTTCTACTTTCTTCTTTAAAGCATTTAAATCTTGATTATTATCGATGACATAATCATAGTTATGGTAGTGATCAAGACCAGTTTCCGTAATATGATTTTGTTCTTCTTTGGTAAGTCCATTTTCATAATTTTCCCGATTTACACGAATCGTAATAGCTTCAGGATATCGTTCTTTAGGGATTTCAATTTCCTCTACTAATCGAGCATCCGTAATATAAATGACATCGTAAAAATAAGAAAACACTTCGATATCTTCTAATAGTCGATCGATCAAAAGATGTTTATCAATTTTTTCTTTGATAAGTTCCACTCCTAATTGTTGTAACAAAAGACGGGGTTTGGTCGCTTCATCGCCATTCCAATCCGTTATTCGTTTCGCATAATCTTTTAGATAATATGCGTATGCGAGTTCGATACAATTTTTATCATGATAATGTGCTTCGATCATTTTACCAACTGTATCTTTTCCACTTTTAGCTTTACCAGAAATAATAAATATTTTGGGATTGCGTTTTACAAATTCCATTTTTCCACCCTTTCTAAAGAAAAACCACGGGCTATCGCTAGGAACGAAAGACCGTGGTACCATCCTAATTTAACTCTGAATCGATAACGGCATTACCCGGCTAGTTTTCTAGCACTCAAAAGGAGCTTTCTATTAAGTCCACTATTCGTTTTCACCAGCCACGAACTCTCTACTAGTTTTCTTAATATACTTTTCTTTTTC
>CALVJD010000059.1 GCA_944332005.1 uncultured Bacilli bacterium | reverse complement strand
GCTGGGGATTCGACTGTACAACCTTATATGGATTTTGCGACCGAATATCCGGTTCGTGATTCGATGCGTATGATGCGCTTACTTTATCGTTTGGGATTGGGATCACAAGAAAATAAGCAAGAACAACTAATGATGTTCTCGAGAACCGTTTCTACGCTCCAAAATAAATCACGCGAGCAAAAATATAAGGAACGTCTCGAAAAAATGGAACAAAAAACGATGGTTATGTTATTTGTTACCGGAGGTGGCATCATGCTTTTTATGTTGATGTCAATGATGATGATGATGAATCTTTAATTAATTGATAAAATAATGAAAACGTGTTATACTATAAATGATTAGATAGAAAATAAAGGTGGTGAAGTAGATGAAAGAAGCTGCTGGAGAAGCAAACTTAACTGTTATTGCCATTATTTTGATTGGTGTTATTGCTGCTGTCGCAACTCCACTTATTAATAATGCTATGAAAACGACAGAAAGACGTTCTTGTTGTATGCAAAATGGTGGTACTTGGGAGAATAATGCTTGCGTAGGTGCAAGTGACCAATGTGCGGAAGAATAGTATTTAGGAGGTAACTTATGCGTGAAGGGATAGGAAGTGTATATTTATATAACATTGTGATTATTTTCATCGTTGTCTTATTCGCCTTTCTAGCTGGAACCATGAGTTACTCCAAGGCTTTTCGTGTCAATAGTAGAATTATCAATGCACTGGAAAAATATGAAGGGTATAATGAATTATCCGATAGTGAAATCAATAATGTGTTAAAAACACTTGGGTATCGTGTCAATACAGGAAATTTCAGTTGCCCACAAAGAGAAGGTGCAGAAGCGGTTAAGAAAGTTACCGATAGTTATGAATATTGCGTTTATTACTATCAGGTTGATAGCCGCCATTATAATTATGGTGTTTTAACTTATATTTATTTAGATTTACCTGTCATTGGTAGATTGTTAAAAATACCGGTATATACAAGAACATCGAGAATTTATCAGTTCAATGTATAAAACTTTGATTTTCAAAGTTTTTTAATGATTAAGAGGTGAAAGTATGAAAGAAGCAATTGGTAATAGTGCGATTTTTACGATTGCAATTGTATTAATTAGTTTGATCATTACCGTCTTTTTAAGCTCTCTTAATTATTCAAAAGCTTTCAAAATCAAGACACATATTATTGATATTATTGAGAACTATGAAAGCGGGTATATAGAAAGTAATCGCGATCAAATCAATAATGAAATTGAAGCTTATTTAAGAGAGGCAGGATATCGTGTTAATGTTAAAAATCAACAATGCCCTACGATCGATGGTAGAAATGCTTTGAATAATCCCTATAACTATCGTTATTGTATTTATGAATATAACAGTACAAGAGGGAATTATTATCGTGTTTTGACATATATGTATTTGGATATTCCAATACTATCCGATGTTTTACAATTTCAAGTAGCGGGACAGACAAAAGTATTTTATCATGTGATCGATAGTGGAATTCCAGATGTAGATTAGGGGTGAAAATATGAATGTGATTATTGCGAACCGTTATAGTGCGATGTTACAGAATTTGAATATCGATGTGATCAAACGTATGGAAGGAGAATTTAATGTCGAAGAAATTATTTCGACTTTTCAAAACTTCTATTTTCAACGTATGATTCTCGATATTACGGCATTAAAAAATTATAAAGATATTAAGACACTTCAAAAATTATCGATTTCTCTCGATATGGATAAAGTGATTTTACTTTTGGATGATTCAGAAGAAAGTTCCTCTACTAGTTATCTTTCGAAATTAATTTCAATGGGAATTTATAACTTTACCAAAAATATAGAAGGAATTATGTATTTATATAATAATCCTAATACATATCGTGATGTTGCTCAGTATCATCAACTAGATGATGTCAAAGAAGTGGTAATTGAAAAATTTGGCCCATCTAGTGGGAATCGTATTATTGGTATTAAAAATATCAATGCTGGTGCAGGAGCAACTACATTTACTTATATGATGAAAAAACAATTACAAAAAAATTATACGGTGGCTGCTATCGAAGTTGATAAACGAGATTTTATGTATTTTGGAGATAAAGAAATGGAAAGTACCACCAATGACCAACTAGGCAATACGATTGTGAAATACAGTGACCGTGATATTATTTTGGTTGATATGAATAAAAGTGATGCCGCACAAGCGATTTGTCACGAAGTAGTTTATTTGTTAGAGCCATCGACCATAAAATTAAATAAGTTAATGCTTTCAAACCCCAAAGCATTGGTTCCTTATAAAGATAAAAAGGTTGTATTAAATCAAAGCGTGTTATCATCGAAAGATGTCCTTGATTTTGAATATGAAGCTCGTATTAAAGTATTTTATAATATGCCACCATTAGATGAGCGTGCCAAAGATATTCAAGGCATGGATCCATTTTTGATGAAACTAGGGTTTGAGCGTCAATCAAATGGTGAAAATACGAAGAAAAATAAGCTTTTAGGACTATTTAATTTGTAAATGATTGACAAATATGAAAAAATAAAGTATTATGAAAGTATTAAAGGGAGGTAAATTATGTTTGTATTAGCTGAATGTATGGGTGTGACAATTCCAGACGCAATACCAAAGATCGTATCATTAGTAGTAAATTTAATTAAGATTGCCGTTCCAATCATTCTTATCATTATGGGTATGATGGACTTAGGAAAAGCTGTTATGGCTCAAAAGGAAGATGAGATTAAGAAAGGGCAACAAACATTTATTAAACGTTTGATTGCTGCAGCAGTAGTATTCTTTATTGTTGCGATTGTTCAATTATTATTTAGTGTATTATCAGCTGCTGATGTTACTAACGATAATATTTGGAATTGTGTCGATACATTCCTTAACGGTTAAAAAATGCTATAATGAAATGATAATAAATACTTTATTATCATTTTTTTTTATGGTATAATGACTATGTATGTGCTGATTAAGCGAGGGAGTTTATATGAATCAAAAAAGAAACAAACGATTTCTAAAAATTATCTTTTCGTTTTTGATAATGCTGAGTTGTTTTGAATTGAATACAACCGTTTTCGCAATGGATCAAATTACTGATAAAGATACTTTATGTAGTTATGATTTTGGAAACATTAATAAACTTGGAGATCCTAATAAGGATTATTCTACTAACATTACTAATGAATTAAGCAAAATTAACGAATTATATACTCAATGTATGACTGGCATTCGAACATATCCTGAACAGAAGTGTTATGCAATTGGTATTCCTAATAGTGATCAAGCTGCTTGTGGTGGAGAATCAGCAAAAATAATGTGGACTTTTCCTGCTAACATGACTGGAAATTTTAGCTCGTGTGAAACGGGAAGAGAGGATGCTTACAAATTAGTAGCTTCCCTTTATTGCCCCGCCAAATCACAAGAAGAATATGAAAATATAGAAGCTAATTGTGCACAATGCGAGGGTTATAATTATCAAATACCAGGCCCAACTTATAATCCAGGATTTCCAGACTTTTGCCATACTAATTACAAAATATGCCAACAGTTTAATGATCATGAGGAGGATCCGACAAATTTAGAAGATTGTATATCGGCTTGTAATGGTAAATGGGATCAAGTTGCCTGTGAAGATGCTTGCCATGACATGTTTCCAGGAGAAACAGTAGAAGAACCTGATGATGAAAGACCACTTCCTGATGATGATACAAATTATGGAAATGTTGATTGTAGTTCTCTTGGTGAACTCGTTGCGTTTGCGCAAGACATCTTTAATGTTATCTGTATTTTGATGGGTGTTGGAGCCGTCGTTTTAGGAATGATTGATTATACGAAAGCCGTGATGAGTGCTGATCAGGATGCAATGAAAAAAGCAACCAAACATTTTACAACGAGATTGATTATTTTAGTGATTACGCTTTTATTGCCACTATTGATTGATTGGCTATTAGGTATTGTTATGCCAGCTATTTTAGACGTAGATAGTTTTGATTCATGTATTGGTATGTTTTAAGAGGAGGTGATAATTCATGGAAATGGGTTGGTTAGAAAAAGCAATTCGAGGTCTTTTTTACTGGATTGACCGTGGTGTTTATAGCATAGTGGAAGGTGCCTATAACATTATTGAAGACCTTTCTGCAACAACGATATTGAATCAAGAAACGGTCGAGGCTTTTGCAACTAGAATCTATGTATTAATTGGCCTTTTCATGTTATTTAAAGTTGCTTTCTCTTTAATTTCTATGTTTTTGAATCCAGATTCTTTTAGCGATTCTAAAAATGGTGGTGGAAAATTATTACAACGAATTGTTGTATCTCTATTAGTACTAGCTTTTGTTCCTACCATCTTCCAATGGGCTTTTCGTCTACAAGCCATTATTGTTAATGGTAATATATTACCGAATATTGTTTTAGGCGGAAGTGCCAATCCGGAAGAAACTGGTCAAATTAGGGGGAATGCCGGTTATTTGATATCGACAAGTGTTTTTAAGTCGTTCTTTATTCCTGATGGGACTCGCTATAAAGACGAAAATTCTACACTAAGTGAGGAAGAAATTGCTGTTTATGATGATAGTCTTGGTCTAACTTCGGATATTGCCGCATTTGAACCCCTGATTTATTCGGGAGATAATAATCGTTTTTACTTTGATTATAAAATTTTAATTTCAACTGCTGCAGGCATTTTTGTGGCATGGATTATGATCATGTTTTGTTTTGACATTGCGGTACGTTCAATTAAACTATCTTTTTTGCAATTAATCGCACCTGTTCCTATTTTATCTTATGTCGATAACAAAAAAGGGGAAAAGATCTTTAGTAAATGGGTGGAAAATTGTGTTTCTACTTATTTGGATTTATTTGTTCGTCTGCTAGCTATTTATTTTGTTGTATTTGTACTTTCGGAATTAGTAGTGAATAGTGGGTTATTTCAATATGATGCATCTGGTACTCTTCAAGAGGCTAATGCCAGTCTTTGGGTACGTTTATTTATTATTTTAGGCTTACTATTATTTGCTAAAGAGGCACCACAATTACTTTATGATATCTTAGGTATTAAAGGACCTAAAGGAGGTTTTACACTTAATCCGATGCGAAAACTGCAACAAGTTCCCGTTGCTGGGTGGGCTGCTACTCAAGCAATTGGAAGAACGAGAGGTGCTTATGAAGCTGCTGTAAACGATGATACAGGTCATCCTTGGCGTACAGCTGTAGGTGGCTGGTTTGCTGCAGGGGAATCTTTGAAGGGCAAAGTATCTGTGACTGGAAATGATGCGAAAGCAGCAAATGTCAATTCTTGGAAGATTGGTCGTGAAGTTGGTTTTAAATACGCAACTGGTCGAGAATTTCATCGCGCAACCTTTTTTGATCGTTATGCAAGGCCACGAGCTCAGGAGGATATTAATCAGTTGAAAGCTCAAAAGAAGGCATATTCATCACAACTTAACGATTTACAATTTGAACAACAATCTGTACAAGATACATATAATAACTTGTTTACTCAATATAATAATGAAACAGACCCTGTTAAGAAACAGAAATTGAAACAGGATTTAGAATTGCAACGTGAATATTATGTTAAATTGTCAAGCAATATTAAGACCGTTCAAGATCGTATCGGAACACTTGACGATCAAATTAAAGATATTCAAAGAAGATATACGATTGATAAATCGCCAAGAGAAGATCTTGCTAAAATTAATACTGAAATGAATATTGAGGAAAATATTGATGTCAACAAAAAGGTTACATACAAAGCAACCCCAACAAATCAAGGAGACTATACAAAAGTTATGAATGAAAAGCCAAGTGTGAGTGCGAATGTATCCCAGAATCACAATAATTCACAAAATCATGAATCCAGTCGATCTGATCAGGGAAGATCAGGAAAATAGAAATTAAAATAAAAGAATAAGGGTGTGATACGAAATGAATGGAATGTATTTGATTCCAGCCAATTCTAAAAAATCAATGTTGATTTTTGGACTATTTCAAAAAATAGATTTAATTATTTTGGGCGTAGGATTGGCTGTATCTTTGATACTGTTGTTAATTGTTCCTCTAGAAAATATTTGGGCTGCAGTGGTTGCTATTTTACCAGGATTAACGGCTGGGTTCTTAGTATTCCCTGTTCCTAATTATCACAATATGCGAACAATTATTACTTCAGCTTATAAGTTTTATACTTCAAATCAGCATTATATTTGGAAGGGTTGGTGTTTTAATAATGGCGAAGATGAAGAACGTAACAAATGAATTTGTTCCAATTAAGAGTATTACAAATGGTACCATTATTTTGGATAATAATTTAAAAGTGACAGGTATAAAAATAATGCCACGTAACATTTTTATCTTGGATTATGATATGCAAAACATGATGATTACAAACCTTAGGAATGTTTACAATATGATTGACTATGAATTTTGGATTATCGCTGCTGATCGCCCGGTTGATATTAATGTTTATTTATCACAATTACAACTTTTATATAATAATACACAAGATCAAGCGAAAAGAAAATTGATTATGGAAGATATTAATAAAGCGAATATGTTTATGAATAATAACGTAGTGGATACGGAATATTTCCTACTATTTAAAGAAAAAGATATGGAAATATGTCAAAAAAGAATTCGTAATTTAATTAATAGTTTTGCTTCAGCTGGTTTAACAGCAAGACAGACCACTAATGAAGATTTACGTATTATTTTGGATAATTTCTTAAATGGTGGACAGACGACGACGTTTGGGACGGTGATTGGCTAATGGATATTAAGACACAAATTGCGCCAAAAGGCTTACAATTTAATCCTGCTGATTTTGTTATTAGTGATAAATATGCTACTATATTAACCGTTATTTCTTATCCAAAATATATTTCACCTGGTTTTTTAGCAAACTTAACCAGTATTTCTGGATTAAAAATGGTCATTAAACATATTCCCCTTCCTTTTAGTACCATTACAAAAATGTTGAATAAAGAGATTGCTGATTTAAAACAACGTTATCAAGAAGAAAATGATAAAACGATACAAGAGCGTATTCGTCAAGATTATGAATCTTTGGAACAATTCATTTCAATGCTAGCCTCTAGTCAATCTAAGATCTATGATTTTCAATTACATTTAATGATTACGGCGAATTCTGAAGATGAATTAACCGCGAAAAAACTACAAGTTAAAAATTATGTAGAAGCCATGGAAATGCGTGCTATTCCATTACGTTTTGAACAGGAAAAAGTATTGAAATCAATCATTCCTATTTTTCCAAAACAAGATATTGAAGATCGCATTGGTACACCGATGCCTTCACCAACCATGGCAGCTATGTATCCATTCATTTTCGATAGTATTAAAGACCCTGGATTATCGGTTTTACTAGGAGTTGATTTTTCAGGAGGAGTAATCTTATTTAATCAATTCTTATATCAAATTAAGAAAGAACATAATCGAAACAATGCCAATTTGATTATTTTAGGAACATCTGGTAGTGGTAAATCAACCGCTGCTAAGATTATGCTTCGCACTCATATTCGTAATGGCCATCAAATTGTAGCAATCGACCCTGAAGGCGAATTACAGGATATGGCGGCTCGTTATGGTGGGGATTTCATCGACCTTGGAAAAGGTGGAGAATACGGAATGGTGAATCCATTAGAAGTAGTAGTAGATGCTGATGAAGAGGAAATTCGTCAAGGATTAGGGTATACGGTTTTAACAAGAACTTTGCAAACCTTAAAAGCCTTCTTTAAATATTATGCACCTGATGTTACTGAAGACGTATTAACGTTATTTAGTGAAATCGTTCAAGATACTTATCGTCGTTTTGGAATTGATTTTAATACGGACTTTAGTAAATTTTCATCAGAAGATTATCCAACTTTTCGAGATGTATATGCAACGATCAAAGGTCGATTAATGGCAATGACAGACAAAACACACGAACGAGATATCTTAGAACGTTTAGAGTTAAAAGTTCGACCAATTGTCAAAGAATTGAAATATTATTTTGATGGTCATACGACCATAAAAGCAGATAGTGATTTTATTGTTTTCAATATTAAAGAGTTAATGAATGCTGATGTCAATATTCGAAATGCTTTATTCTTTAACATTTTAAAATATGCATGGGGATTAACACTTGATAGTAGTGTCAATACGATTTTAATGGTAGATGAAGCTCACGTACTATTATCAGGCAACAACACGTTAGGTGCGGACTTTTTAGCACAAGTACAGCGTCGTGCTCGTAAGTATAATACGGGAACGATTGTGATCACACAACAGCCAACTGATTTTAGTGATCCAGCAGTTATTACACAAGGAAAAGCTATTTTTGATAATGCTTCTTACTATTTAGTAATGGGTCTTAGAAAACAAGCCGTAGAAGATTTAGCAAAATTGATTGATTTAAATGATAACGAAAAAGAAAGTATCAAAAGATATCAACAAGGAGATGCCTTGTTTGTATGTGGAAGTAGACGTATGCAAATACGTATTGTAGTAACAGAACAAGAATTAGATTCTTTTGGTAGTGGTGGTGGATTGTAACAATAAAATGAAGTAGGTGATAGGATGCAAGAAAATAACAACGGTAGTAAATTCATAGAGAAACTGACAAAAAAGGGCGCGAAAAAGATCGCCCTTCTTTTGCTACCTATCGTACCGTGGATTTTGATTATCTTAATTATTGTTATTCTCGTGTTAGCTCTTATATCGCCGGTTGCCGGATTTTTAGATGGTATATTTAATATTTTTGATCCAGAAACTGGTGAAATTGATCGAACGAAAAAAACATTTGCTAATGCTTTACTTGATAAAGAGGAAGAATGGCAAGAAAAAAATGTCCAAATTGATAAAGAACTAGTATTAGCGATCGCCCTTTATGGGCAAGGTTATGACCCAGACAACGATATTTCGTTAGATTGTGAAGATCCGACTTCTGGTGAATGTGTTGTGGATAATAAATTGGAAGAGGAAAGTAAAACACATATTAAAAATGTTAAGCGTCTCGCAGATGGTATGGTTAAAGAAAGAAAAATTTACTATTGCCGCAATCAAATTGTTAATACACAAACTGTTTGTGATACAAATGGCAATAATTGTCACGAAGAGGAAACGATTAGTTATGGAGAAGCATTGTTATGTGGTTACGACGATGCTAGTCTATGTGATAGTGTCTGTACACCTAATTATCAACTGGAGGAATCTACTGTTTATGAATTAAAAACGGAAGAAGAGTATAAAACGTGGTTAAAATTAGATAGTAATCAAGAAGATGAATTTGGCGATAAAGGTTTTGATATGGAACAGTTTCTCAAAGATCTGGATTACTCTATTCCGATAGAAGAAGCGGACAAAGAAGAATTTTTAGATGAAACGATTGAAGATATGTATGCAATTTACTATACAATTACAAATAATACACCTGGTGTTAATGGTGGAACAACAGGTTCTATGATTTTGAGTGCCGGATTAGCTGGGGCAATGCCTGTTGGATTGATCGAGAATTTGGGTCATCCTTTTGGAACTCAATCATGTACTCAAACAGCTTGTTTTGGAGTTTATTCTTCTCCTAACTGTACTGGCCATATCGGAGTGGATATCGTAAGTGATCCTAAAGCTCAGATATATAGTATTGCAGCAGGAACGGTCGTTCATACGACCCGTAATACAAGACAATGCAATCCAAATTTCGGTGGTGGGAACCGGGCAACTTGTGGTGCTGGATGTGAAGGAACAACAATCACTATTCGTCACGAAGTCGTGGTAGATGGGCAAACTATGACAGTATATAGTAAGTATGTACATTTATCTAGTTTGTATCCTAAATTTGTCGAAGGTGCTCAAGTCGCGGCAAACGAACCGTTAGGAATCATTGGAACAACCGGCTGCTCTACAGGGATTCATTTACATTTTGAAGTTTTAGATGCTAATCAAAAAAATTACAATCCTGAAGAATTACTGCAAGTGAAAGGTTGTAATTTAAGTGGCGGTTGTGAAGCAGCTCGTAGAGCTTGTGGTTTTTAGGAGGTAGGAATGAAAAAGAAAATTTTATTATTAGCTTTTCTTCTTCTCTGTTTGACGGGCTGTGATGCAACTTATCGTATTAATTTCAATGATGATAATACCATCACAGAAGAAGTTACTATTTTAGCCCCCAATGATTTTATTAGTGCCGATAATTTGGAAAGAGATTTACAAATTTTAATTGATTTTAATTCTGATGAGGCAAATGAACAGGGTTTTTATCATTACGAAAGAATATTGGGAGATGTGAATTCTGGATCTAAATTGAGTTATACATTTGCTAATTACGCAGAATTTAATAATTATTCAGTATTTTCAAAATACTGTTATGATGAAGTACATGTGACGATGAATAATAGTGTAATTAGTGTGGAAACATCAGATAATTTCAAATGTTTTGATGAGTTAAACAATGGAAATGTTAGAGTAGAAATTCCCACTCAATATGTTGTGAAAAATCACAATGCTGACATCGTGAATGATGATATTTATGTTTGGAATTTGTCTGCAGATGATTATGATAATTCTATTATAATAGAAATAGATCGTACCCAAAAAAGCCATGTTACAGCTATCGAGCAAATTACGAACAATTCTATTATTTATATAATAATTATAGGAGTTGTGATCGTTGTTTTAGTTGGTACAATTTATTATGCTTATCGACGTTATCAAGAGTTAAATAAGTTTTAAAGATATTCTTTTGAATGTCTTTTTTCTTGTTTGAGTGATGATTTCGGTGTATAATGATATTACATAGATTGCGCAAATATTCCTTTACTTCTTAGTCGAAATCTTATATAATTGTAATGTATAATAGTGGAGGTATGGATATGAAACTAAAATTTAGAGCAGAACCCAAGGATATTATCATTTTCCTTATTTTTTGTGTGGTTTTATTATATTTAGTTGCAATAGCAGAACTGAATTTAATTCAATTTTTAGATGATAGTACGTTATGGGGATTGAACCCATTTCCTGCCTTTGCTCCTAATTTGTTTGCACCGACGATGGTATTTTATATTCTAGCACTCATAGCGGTGATTACGAGTGTTTCTTCTTATTTTTTTGAGCGTGAAAAAGGCTTTGGATTTAAAACAGGCAAAGAAGATAAAGGTGGATATTCTAGATGGGCCAAAGATAAAGAAATGAAAAAAGAACTGAAAAAAGTTCTTCCGGAACAAGAAGTGAGTGATGCAGCAGGAATTCCTCTTATCAATAATGGGAAAGAATTATGGGTTGACGATGGTGAATACCATAATTTAGTGATTGGTGCGACTGGTTCTGGAAAAACGCAAATAGCTGTTCTTCCAATGGTAAGAATTCTTGCCAAAAAGGGAGAATCGATGATTATTACCGATCCAAAAGGTGAAATCTATGAAAAAACAGCTAATATGCTTCGTGCAAAGGGATATAATATTGTTCTTTTAAATTTCCGCGATCCTCAAAAAGGAAATGCTTGGAATCCATTTAGTTTGCCATATTCTTTATATAAAGAGGGAAATCAAGATAAAGCCAATGAGTTATTAGATGACTTAGCAGCTAATATCTTGTACGATGAAAAATCACAAGCACAAGATCCCTTTTGGGAAAAAACGTCAGCAGATTATTTTGCAGGGTTAGGACTGGCTTTATTTGAAGATGCCAAAGAAGAGGAAATTAATTTAAATAGTATTAATTTGATGTCGACAGTAGGAGAAGAAAAATATGCTGGTACTATCTATATGAAAGAATATTTTAGTACGAAAGATCCAGCAAGTCCAGCTTATATCAATGTATCGAGTGCTCTAAATGCTCCAAATGAAACGAAGGGCGGAATTTTAGCTGTTTTTCGTCAAAAGATAAAACTATTTTCATCACGTGAAAATTTAAGTGAAATGCTTAGTCATAACGATTTCGATATGAAAGATATTGGGAGAAAAAAGACAGCTGTTTTCATTATCATTCAAGATGAAAAGAAAACGTATCACTCATTAGCAACTATTTTTATTAAGCAATGTTATGAAACATTGATTGATGTCGCACAAGAAAGTGGAGGTTCCCTTCCTTATCGAACTAATTTTATTTTGGATGAATTTGCCAACATGCCGCCACTTAAAGATGTGACTACCATGGTTACAGCTGCTCGAAGTCGTGCAATTCGTTTTACCTTTATTATTCAGAATTTTGCACAGCTTTATCAAGTATATGGTAAAGAAAATGGTGAAACAATTAAAGGTAACTGTGGAAATATCATTTATTTGATTAGTAGTGAATTGTCTGCACTGGAAGAAATTAGTAAGATGTGTGGGGAAGTAAAATCCAAAGACAAAGATAAAACCGCTAGCACACCACTTATTACGGTTAGTGATCTCCAACGTTTAAAACCTGGGCAAACGATTATTTTACGTACGCGTATGATGCCATTTAAGACAAAAATGACGTATGACTATCAAATGAATTGGGGTAAACAATATGAAAAAGCAACTTACCCACAACGAGAAAAGCAACCTGTTCATCTTTTCGATTTAAAAGCATTAGTAGAAAAACAACATCAAAAGAAAATGGATGAGTTATTTGGAAATATGACAAGTAGTATGGGCATCAATTCAGGTTCGATGGGAACGCCAGTGGGTAGAATGGAGCCTGTACAAAGACCAGTTCCTTCTGGAATGCCATCTATGCCAACTAATAGCTTTGATGTCGATGAATTGGTAAAGAGAATCGATGCGAAAATTGCGGAATTAGAGGAAGAAGAGCGTCGCGAAAAAGAAGCCGAAGAGAAAAAGAAACAACAAGAATTACAAGCACAATCAGTAGTTGTTGAACCAGAAATGCCTAATTCTTTATCAGAGCCTATTTCTGATTTAACATCATCTTCTTTAATAAAGCCGGTAGATGAGAATATTTCTATATCCGATCTTCGTTTGCCAGATGTCGATATTTTGAATGACGACGAAGTTTCCGATATTCCGGCTCCCATTATTCCAGAGGAGAAGATGGCTCCGATCACCAATTCGATTCCGGATATACCCATTATGGAACCAGCTTCTAATATGGTGGAAGAAACTTCGGAAACAATGGAATCTTCTGATTATGTAACCGATGATCAATTCTTTGATGACTTCTTTAGTGATGATGAATAATTAAATTTTTGAAACCATCCATTTTGTTATGCATATAATAAAGTAGGGTGGTTTTTATATGATGTCAAGTATTTCGATATCGGCTTTCACTACGATTATGGATCGGGTAAAGATAATTGATATCAGAAGTATGGAAAATTATAATCGAAATCATATCCCGGGAGCAATTAATATTCCTTGGGAGAACTTACTGGTGCATCCCGAAAAATATATGAATAAGAACGAAGTATATTATTTATATTGTCAGCAAGGTATAAGAACTAAGAAGATATGTGGTTTATTATCGAAAATGGGATATCGTGTTGTTCATATCATTGGTGGATATGAGGAATGGCTACTTTCACAATAACAATGGAGACATTGTTATTTTTCTTCTCTTTTTGTTTTGTTTGTGATAAAATAAAAGCAAAGGAGTGATGATATGTTACAAAAACCTTATGTCGATGAAACTGGAAAACCATATCAACAAAAAGATCCTAAAAGAATCATTCTGGTTACTTCTATCGGAATATTAGTTCTTTTAATTATTATTTTTATTGTTATTGCTGTTAATAATGGTTCAAAAGCAAGAAAATGTCGTAGTATTCGTGAAGTTGCAATTGAGGCTGCTATCGATTATGCAAAAGCAAATGAATTACTACCAACGATCGATGGTATGTCGGTTACAGTTGAGATGAGTGACTTAATTGCAGGTGACTTTTTAGAAGAAACGGAAGTTTCGATGAAGAGTAATACTTGTGGTGGTTCGATTAAATTGACCAAAATGGGAGAAGAATATTTGGGGACCCCTTATTTAAATGATTGTGACTATTGTTCGACCGGTGATGATTGGTCAGATGAACAGGATAATGTTCCAAGTAAAAATAAGGTGGTCGATGTAGTTGCTTACTATAACTATGTGACGAAAGAAACCAACTATACGGAATGGACGAATTATTATACTCCAGAACAATTAGAAAAAGAACCTTTCTTGGAAGTCACAGATGATCGCTTTAATGCTAATATTCCAAAAGATGCAGAGAATGTAGAAATTGAAACGGATACACAGAATTACTATCGTTACCGTGATTTAAGATATAAGTATTATCGTGTAAACAATAATAATTATAGTGATTTTTCTTCTGAACAACCAGAAGGATATGCAAATAAAGATACGAATACAGCTCGCGAAACAGAGTGGAGTGAATGGTCTTTAACTGCTCCTGATAAAAAAGATTATCGTACGATTGATGAAGATACTGGTTATCGCTGGTATTATATGGATGGAAAAACAAAAGTCTATTGGAACAATGGTGCCTATTATCCGGAACAGCCAGACGAACAATACACGGAAAGGGAAAAAGAAGGTGTCGATGTATTTCGTTATAAAGATACCCAGTGGCGTTGGTATAACGGAGAAAGAAGACAATACAGTAGTTGGTATGCGACGATGCCAAATGGATATTATTACCGTGATGATGAATTATCGCAATATGGTAGCTGGTCATCTTGGTCTACCACTTCAAGAGTAGATGCTTCGAATGAAAGTTATCGAGAAGAAGAAATCGAAGTGAGAAGTAGATATCGTCTAAAATATGATATGTATTCCTTTCATGTTCTAAGTGATTTTGTAAAAGCAGAAGAATTTGAATCTGTAAGTGGAAAAACAATACAAGAAGTACTGGATGATCCGACACTAGAACTCATGGTAGAGTATAAATATATTTATCAAAAATGAGGATGATGATCAAAATCATCCTTTTCTTTTTCTTTAAATTGTATTATAATGAAACATAGGAATAAAGTAGGTGAAGTGATGGATTATATTATCATTGGATTATTAGTGATCATCCTTATCTTAGTGGTGGTATCACTATTTAAAAATATTAATGAATCAAATATAACGGAACGTCTTGGCAAATTAGAGACAAGTATGGTAAAAGAAATTGGTGACTTCAAAGCAGATCTCAGTAAAAATCTCAATACTGATTTTAATAATTTAAATGAAAAAATAGAGATGAGACTTCGTATGATCAATGATCGTGTGAATGAACGTTTAGATGAAAATTTTGAGAAGACAAATAAGACTTTTACTTCCGTATTAGAACGTTTATCGAAAATTGATGAGGCACAGAAAAAGATCGATACCTTGTCCAAAGATATCGTTTCTTTACAAAGCGTTCTTACAGATAAAAAAACGAGAGGAATCTTTGGAGAAGTCAATCTTAATCATATTATGGCGAATATTTTTGGAGAAGGAAACCAAACAATCTATGAGCTTCAACATACGTTTCCGAATGGAACGATCGCCGATTGCGTTTTATTTGCGCCAGAACCACTAGGAACGATCGCCATCGATTCGAAGTTTCCACTGGAACATTATCAGATCATGGTTGATCGTAATGAATCACAAACCGTGCGCGATCAAGCAGAAAAATTATTTAAAGCTGATATGAAAAAACATATCGATGCGATTAGTTCCAAATATATTATTGCCGGTGTTACGAGTGATCAAGCAATCATGTTTTTACCAGCGGAAGCTATCTTCGCAGAAGTGAATGCCTATCATAGTGATATTATCGAATATGCTTATAAAAAACGTGTTTGGATTACATCTCCAACAACTTTGATTAGTACGTTAACAACGTTACAGATTATGATGAAAAATATAGAGCGAGATAAATATGCATCGGTGATCCATCAGGAATTAAAGTTATTAGACGAAGAGTTTAAACGTTATAAAGAACGTTGGGATAAATTATCACGAAGTATCGAGACGGTTAGTCGAGATGTGAAAGAAATTCATACGACGACTGATAAGATCACAAAACGTTTCA
This sequence comes from uncultured Bacilli bacterium, assembly GCA_944332005.1. Classification (GTDB taxonomy): domain Bacteria; phylum Bacillota_I; class Bacilli_A; order RF39; family UBA660; genus CALVRE01. Next base: position 7,017 of record CALVJD010000059.1, on the reverse strand, counting down.
ATTCGATTAATCAAGTAGAAGTAGAAAAATTAGAATATGAAAGACCACTTGATAATGGGAGGTTATCATGAGTATCGAAAGACAAAAAATGTTAGAACACTTAAAAAGACAAAAAGAGTTTTTACAAGATCATGTGATTCCTGAGCAAACATCACAAAATAATAAGAGACGTTCTAATGAAGAATCTGATAGAGATATTGCAAGCGGAAAATCAACATCGAAAACATTGACCCTTACAAATGGGAAAGATAGTTATATGGAAGAAGCACCATATAATGTGTTTGAACGTAAGAATGGGTTTACAGATGCATGTATGTTAGGACTGATTACCTTTTTATGTGAATCTTTCTTTCTACTTATCAGCTACTTTTTATTTCGTTAGAGACTTCGGTCTCTTTTTCGTATAAAAAGAACTGTTTTTCTTCATGATAGAATAGGTGATATTATGACACTGATAGATGGCGAAAATAGAGAAATTAATCGTAATTGGATAAGTTATATGCAAAAGAGAAATATAAGCGTTACAGATGATTTAAATGCCTCGTTTGAGCATGTTTTAATCTACGAAGTCAAAAAGAGTAGGTTGGATCAAATTTTGAAGTGGCAAAGGCAAGGAAAAAAAGTCTCTTTTTGGATGGAACCAGAAGAAGAAACCTTTCTTTCTCATCTATTTTCTTACTATCAAAAAGATCTCATCTATAAAAATCTTCTCTATCAAATTGTAAGTCAAGTAAATGATATTTTGGTAACTCTCCCTTATATAAAAAAAGAATTAGAAAAGCATACTTGTGCGAAAATTTATGTCGTTCCGAAATTGTATCAAGTAAAACCAAATAATGTTAAAAAATGGAAAAGAAAGCGTAAGAAAACAATTCTGATCTATGACGAATATTATCAGCATTTAAATGAAATATTAGATTTTGCCACTACTTATCCTGATTTTGAAGTACGACTTCTTGGATATCGATCTCGCTCTAACATGAATCGTAAAGAACAAGATATTTACTATAAATTAAATTGTGAGATTAAAATTGATCCAACAAGTAATTTATCGTTGCAAGAACAGTACATCAAAGATAGTGATTGCATTCTCATATTTCCTCCATTTGCATATAATACACTTTTTACTTGCTTTCAAAATCGTAAAGAGGTATTCTTAGAAGCACATGCTTATTTAGAAGACTATCTTGTGCATGGGAAACAAGTCTATTTATTTGAGACGATGGAAGAATTAAAGAAGCAATTTGAAAAAAGAGCGAATCATCGTACGAGTAGTGTAGCGGATAACGGATATGACTTTTTAGAAAACATGATAAGAGAAAGTGACAAATTAAGTAAATATTTTTAGTTTTCTCTATATTTTTATATTGTTTTCCACTATAATAAAAATAGAGGTGGCTTATGGAAGTACAAATATTAGAATTATTAAAAAAAGAAAATAAAGCATATAGTGTTCAAGAAATATATGACTATTTACATCTATCGAAAGTAGAGGACTTCAAAGAATTAATAAAAGTACTCAATAAGATGGAAGAAGAATTAAAGGTATACCATACAAAGAAAGATAATTACATGTTATTTACCAATAGCCATTTGAAAATAGGAAGAATGATAGCTAATAAAAAAGGCTTTGGCTTTGTTGATATCGATGGAGATGAAGATGTTTACATTGCACCATCCAATATGAATCATGCCATTCATGGCGACCGTGTCATCGTGGAGATCACATCTAAAAAAGGGCTCGATTTAGAAGGAAGAATCGTGAAAATCGTCGATCGTAAATTAAAACAAATGGTCGGAGAATTTTATTATCAAAAAGGAAAAGGTCATATCAATTTAGATGATGAAAAAGTAAAACTAGATATTGAAATTGATCCCGATAAAACATTGGGAGCAGTGGATGGACATAAAGTGTTAGTCAAAGTGACGAATAAATTAAAAGATAATCATTATAAAGGAGAAGTAGTGAAAATTCTAGGACATAAAAATGATCCTGGAGTAGATATTTTATCGATTGTCGCAAAATATGAAATGAACGATGTTTTTCCAGATGAAGTAATGGAACAAGTAGAGAGTATTCCTAACTTTGTGAAAGAAGAAGAAATGGTAGGACGTCGTGATTTGCGTAAAATGAAGATCTTTACCATCGATGGTGATGATACTAAAGATATCGATGATGCGATTTCTATTAAAAAATTAGAAAATGGAAACTATGAATTAGGTGTTCATATTGCTGATGTCAGTTATTATGTAAAAGAAGATACGCCTCTCGATAAAGAAGCATATGATCGTGGTACTAGTGTCTATTTGGCAGATCGTGTCATCCCAATGCTTCCACATAAATTATCGAATGGTATTTGTTCTTTGAACCCGAATGAAGATCGTTTGGCCATTTCTTGTGTAATGGAAATCGATCGTAAAGGAATTGTCCAGAATTATGATATTTTTGAAAGCGTGATTCGCTCAAGAAAACAAATGACTTATAAGAATGTCAATAAGATATTGGAAGAGAATATTATCCCGGAAGGATATGAAGAATTTGTCCAAGATTTACGTTCTATGTCAGAACTTGCCACTATTTTACGTAAAATGAAAGAAAAGAGAGGCTATATCGATTTTGATCTCGATGAAGCTAAGATTATCGTGAACGATAAAGGAGAAGCAGTCGATGTCGTATTACGTGAACGAGGAACGGGAGAACGTTTGATTGAAGACTTTATGATTGCAGCGAATGAAACCATTGCGACCCATATTTTCTATATGGAATTACCATTTGTATATCGTATTCATGGGGAACCAAACGAAGAGAAAATTACCCAATTTTTAAGATTTGTGAGCATACTTGGATACAAGATCAACGGTAAAGTTACGGATATGCATCCAAAGACAATGCAACGAATCTTAGATGAATTGAAGGATAAAAAAGAATTTCATATTCTTTCAAGTTTACTACTCAGAAGTATGCAAAAAGCCGTATACGATAAAAATAATATTGGACATTTTGGATTGGCAAGTAAATGTTATACACACTTTACTTCACCAATTCGAAGATATCCGGATACGACCGTTCATCGTCTGCTTCGTACCTATTTATTTGAACATCATATCGATCAAGATACGATCGAATATTGGGATCGTAAATTACCATTTTTGACGGAACATGCTTCTCAAAAAGAACGTGATTCGATCGAATGCGAACGAGAGGTAGATGATATGAAAAAGGCAGAATATATGATGAAGCATATCGGCGAAGAATATACTGGTATTATCAGTAGTGTTCTTAGTTTTGGAATGTTTGTCGAACTTCCTAATTTAGTCGAAGGTCTGATACGCCTCGATGACTTAACGGATGACTATTATACGTTCGATGAGACGACATTTACGATTCGTGGTAATAAAAACAAACGTGGTTATCGTCTTGGGGACGTTGTAAAAGTAAAGGTAAAGGCAGCTAGCAAAGAAGCTAAAACGGTCGACTTTGTATTAGCAGATACAAAAGAAGAAGATTCTGAAAAATAGAATCTTTTTTTGATGACAAAATGATAATTTCATTTTATAATAAAAATAGGAGCGTAGAGATATGGACGAAATGTCAAAAAAGATGGTAGATATTTTAAAGTATTGTAAACATGGTATGACGGAAAAAAGATTAACTGATCAAACTAAATTGAAAGCCAAGGATGTCAAAGAGAAACTAAAAGAACTAAAAGAACTAGGAATGATTCGTTATGATAGTCATTCTAACATATTTTTAAATCACGAAAGATATGCGATCGCTAAAATAGTCAAAAAAGAAGATGACTTTTATGTCGATATAGATGAGGAACCAGTTCTTATTACTAAGAACCATTTACATGGAGCCAAAGAAGGGGAATATGTGTTATTAAAAATATATGATAGTGGAGAAACGATAGTTGATGGTATCGTTTTAGAGCGACTTTCTCATGTATTTGGAAGAGTTTATGATCAAAATGGACGGCTTTGCATTAAAAACTACGCTAAACATAATTTTGAAATAGATATTGAAAATTCTGAGGGATTAATCCCTGGCATGATTGTCGATTTTGAGTTCACTAAGAAGCTTAAAAAAAATGTATATGGAGCAAAGTGGACAAAGATAAGAGGACATATCGATAATCCTAATACACATTTAAGTGAAATGCTATATTCATCCGGAATTGATACGACTTTTCCATATGAAGTCATACAAGCATCGGGGAAACTTCCTACTTATGTCAAAGAAGAAGAATTAAGTGATCGTGTCGATTTACGTTCGAGTCTTATTTTTACGATCGATGGGAAAGATTCAAAGGATTTTGATGACGCAATATCGATTCGTCGTTTAGAAAATGGAAATTATCTTTTAGGCGTTCATATTGCTGATGTTGATCACTATGTAAAAGAAAGTAGTATTCTCGATTTAGAAGCTTATAAGAGAGGAATGAGTACTTATATATTAGATCGTGTCATCCCAATGCTTCCACATCGCTTATCAAATGGTATTTGTTCCTTGCAAGAAGGTGTTGATCGTTTGACCCTTACTTGCGAAATGGAATTTTCTAAAGATGGTGATTTTGTTACTTCCTCACTTTATAAAAGTGTCATTCATTCTCAAAAGAGAATGACATATGAGGATGTCAATCGCATACTAGAGAATCACGAACAAGTTTCAGGATATCAGAATTTTATAGAATCTTTAGACTTACTTCACCAGTGGGCCACTCTTTACCATGAAAGACGTTATGAACATGGAGCAATTGAGTTCGATGAACCGGAACCAATTTTTCAATATGATAAATTAGGAAATCCAATTCACATCGATATTCGCGAAAGAAAGTCTGCTGAAAAAAGTATTGCGGAAGCGATGATCGCAGCCAATACGACCGTTGCTCATATATTAAAAGATTATCCGGTGTTACTTCGTTCTCATCCAGCACCTGATAGTAAGGATGTAAAACGTGTCATTCCTATCGTTGAGTTCCTTTTATCGAAAAAAGATATCAAATGCGAAGAACAAGAATTGATCACTTCTATTTTAGAAGAGATAAAATTGCTTGCTAATGATACCATTCTCCCATCTAGACATCTGCAGCTACTTTTGCATTTATTGAAAAAATACGATACGAATAATTTGATTTCTAGTTATTTACTTACGACGATGCATAAAGCTAATTATACCGTCGACAAAAATGATCACTACGGATTAGGACTTGATTATTATACTCATTTTACTTCTCCGATTCGACGATATCCCGATCTAGTAACCCATCGTTTAATCAAACACTCTTTATTGCAGATTGAACAAGATTGTGATAAAATGAATCTACTGGAAGAGGAAAATAAAAAAATCTCATCCTATGTTTCCAAACGAGAAAAACAAGTACGAGAGTGTGGAAGAAAAATCGATTATCTTTCACAAGCACAATACCTGAAGCAACATATTAATCATATTTATGATGGTTATATTGGTCTCATATCAGGAAGTGGTTTGCAAATAAACTTTGATAAGGCTCTCGTTGGTAAAATTCCTTCTTTTTTGATACCCAATTATCACTACGAACCAATGGAACGTGCCTGGGTTCATAATACGACGAAGGAACGCTATGAACTTGGGGATGCCATTACGATTAAAATTGCCAACATATGGGGCCAAAATGTGATTTTAGAACCGGTGGAAGAAGAGAAAAAATTAAGATTGAGGTGATATCGTGGAAATCAACAATCGAAAAGCGAATTACGACTATGAAATAGAAGAAAAAATAGAAGCGGGAATTGTGTTGACGGGGACGGAAATAAAAGCGCTTCGCGAAGGAAAAGCTAATTTAAAAGATAGTTATGCCATTATTCGAAATGGCGAATGCTTTTTATTAAATATGCATATTAGTCATTATAAAGAAGGAAATATGTTCAATCATGAGGAAACGAGAACAAGAAAGCTCTTACTTCATAAAAAAGAAATTAAAAAATTACAAAATAAAATCACATTGGAAGGATATACGTTAGTTCCTTTGAAAATATATTTAAAAGAACGTTATGCCAAAGTTTTGTTAGGAGTTGCTAAAGGTAAGAAAAACTACGATAAAAGAGAAACAATTAAAAAGCGCGATATGGAAAGAGAATTACGTAAGATGATGAAGTATAAATGATGTATCTGCATCATTTTTTGATATATGATCGGATCATATTTAAGTGACAAGAGTTTTCCACAGAAAAACGGATATTTTTCGTTTGTTGGAATTTTTTATCCACATCAATTGGTTCATATTAGATTCAAGATTTGTAAATAAGTAAGAAATATGTTATAATTTTAAACATGGGGCTGCTTTGGTTTCGACGGAAATATTAGGCCTTAGGTTGCAAGTCGGAGGTACACGTTACGTACAAAAGCTAAATATAAATGCTAAAGAAAAATTAGTTAATGCATTCAGAGGGGCTTCTTTCGCTCCTACTTTCGCTTAATAGAACTAGCGGGATGCAGCTCTCTTAATTCTTCTCCCATGAGAATTTCTGAGGGCTCGATCAATGGGATATATGACTATGATGTCTATAAGTAGTCACGAATCTGATAGACTTACTAATGAGTGGGGTGTCGACTACTAACACTTATTAGGACATAAAATAGTTGACTAAACTTGTAGATATCTATGGTGCGGTATTTTCGGACAGGAGTTCAATTCTCCTCAGCTCCACCATGGGTGATTAGCTCAGTTGGTTAGAGCGCTTGCTTGACGTGCAAGAGGTCATAGGTTCGAGTCCTATATCTCCCACCATAAGAAAATTGGTCGAACTAGAAATAGTTCGTTTTTATATGTTTTAAAAATCTAAAAATATTTCATACGTGGAATGAGGCAATATCAAAAAAATGTACATGGATTAATCATTTATAGTGATTGGCCCATGTACATCTTATGAATATAAAAATATCTGAGAGTCAAGTGCTATACAAATTTCTATGGCTGGTAAAGATACATCAATAGATGATTCATTGATCGAATACTAGCTTTTCTCCCCCTGAAG
>CALVJD010000058.1 GCA_944332005.1 uncultured Bacilli bacterium | reverse complement strand
GAGAATCAAGTAGAATCCTTAGAAAAAGAAAATGAGCAACTTAGAGATATGAAATGGAATTTTGAAATGAAAGTTGAAGAAATGGAGTACCAGATTAAAGATTTAGAACAAGAAAAAGCAGATATTATTCAAGACCGTGATGATAACTGGAGACCAGTCAGTGTGGCTGAACAAGTTGGAATAAGCGATAGTGATTTTGTATGATTCTAAGTTTAAGAAAAGCAAATCAAAGAATCAATTCGTACAAGTTGTTAATCAAAGATTTGAACGACGAGGCTAATAAGAATGATGAACTAATTTCTAGTTTGGAATCCGAAAAGAAACTTTTAAAGAGAAAAGTGAATGAATTAAAAGAAGAAAATAAAATTCTACGGAATAGAATAACGGTTTTAGAAAAGAAAGGGAGAGATAAGAAATGTTAAATCAAATCGTTTTAGTAGGAAGAATCGTCAGTATAATCATGCAAGATGACGATAAAGGAAATAGAGGGGTAGTAACTATTTCTGTACCGGCAAGTATTAAAGATGAAAGCGGAGAGTATCCAACAGATAAGATTGAGATTGAATTATTCGATAATATTGCTAAAAATACAGTTGATTACTGTAAAAAAGGCGATGTCATCGGAGTCAAAGGAAGAATTCAAAAACGGGATGATGAACCGATGAAAGTCGTTGCAGAGAAAGTCACTTTCTTAACTGCAAGTTCAAAATAGTATGTTCACAAGAATATCAGCAGATAGTCACGAAGAATGGCTTAATAACCGCAAAGAAGGCTTAGGTGGCAGTGATTCGTCAATTATCCTAGGAATTAGTCCATTCAAATCAAACATTGATTTATGGCTCGAAAAAACAGGTAAAAAAGAACCTAGAGATATTTCAAACAACGAAAAAGTGAAGTATGGTCATGAAGCAGAAGATTCAATTCGAAATTTGTTTATGCTTGATCATTCTGAATATGAGTTATTTCACGATGAATTCATGATTTTACGAAGTAATAAATATCCCTTTTTACAAGCAAGCCTTGATGGCGAACTGACAGAGATAGAAACTGGAAAACATGGAATTCTAGAAATTAAAACGACAGAAATCATGAATAAAAAAATGCTTGATGAATGGAAGAACGGAATCCCAAATCATTATTATACGCAATGCTTGCATTACTTAATTGTTACTGGATACGAATTTGTATGGTTAAGAGTAAAATTAAAATTTGCTTGGGATTCCAATTATCAAGAAATTAGAGATTACCATTTTACTAGAGAAGAAGTCATAGAAGATATGAAGTATCTTCTTTCTCAAGAAATAAAATTTTGGAACGAAAATGTAATGAAAGGAGTTAGACCGGGACTTATATTACCGGAAATATAAAATTATGGAATTAAAGATTGAAAAATACGAATTACAACCAATAAAGTTTAATTTTGATGAATTAAAAGGAAAATTGACAGAAAGTTTAGAAAAGTATCAAGGGTTGGTTGTTACTGAAGATAATTTATCAGATTCGACTAAAACAAGAACAGAATTAAATAAATTAAAAACATCAATTGAAGATGAACGAAAGAGAATTAAAAAGGAATGGAATGAGCCTTATGTGGCATTTGAAAATCAGATTAAAGAATTAGTTGGATTAGTTGATAAGCCGATTCAATGCTTGGATACACAGATTAAGGCTTTTGAAGATGAGCGAAAAGAAAATAAACGAAAAGAGATTCAAGAATTCTTTGATGAGAACAACACGAATGAATTAATTAAATTAGACATGATTTTTGATGAAAAGTGGCTGAATAAAGGCGAGAAAATAGACAAAATCAAAGAAACAATCTTATCAACATTAGGAAGAATTGAAACAAGTCTAAATGTTATTAAAACTCAGGATACGAAATATACAACAAATATGGTTGATATATATTTGAAAACATTAGATTTGGCAAGCGCTTTAAAAGAAAAAGAAAGATTAGAAGAATTGGAAAAAAATGCCAATTTAGAAAGAGTCAAGAAAGAGCAAGCAGTTAAGATGCAAGAACCAGTTAAAACCGAACCAAAGGAAGAAGAAAAGACATTTGATTTAATTTTTAAAGTAACTGGCACAGCAAATCAAATGCTTGCGTTAAGAAACTTCTTAATTAGTAATAATATTAAATTTTCAAAAGTAGAAGGAGTAGAGTATGATAGCAAATAGTTTATTAAAAAAAGAGCAAGAAAACAAGTCGGTTACTTATGAGGTCGGTGGTCAACAGGTCAAGTTGAGCCCACAAATTATCAAGAACTACCTAGTGAATGGTGGCGGAAATGTATCCGATCAAGAAGTAGTAATGTTTCTAAATTTATGCAGATATCAAAAATTGAACCCATTCCTAAGAGAGGCTTATTTAATTAAGTATGGTAGTCAGCCAGCCACAATGGTTACTGGTAAGGACGCAATTATTAAAAGAGCCACTAGAAACGACAAATATGCAGGCTCTGTTGCCGGAATAATCGTAATCAATTCCGACGGCGAGATTGAACGAAGAACTGGTACATTTCATTTAAAGAACGAGGAATTGGTCGGTGGATGGGCAAAAGTGTTTGTCAAAGGATATGAACAGCCGATTGAAAACGAAGTATCGTTGGATGAATATATTGGTGTTAAATCAACTGGAGAAATCAATTCTCAGTGGTCAAAAAAGCCAGCTACTATGATTCGTAAGGTAGCACTTGTACAAGCATTGAGAGAGGCATTCCCAGAGGATTTACAAGGCATGTATGAAGCAGAAGAGATGAATGTCGACATGAACCTAGATACTGCACCTATTGAGCAGCCAACTGAAGCACAAGTAGAAGAAGTAAAACCAGAAAAAGCAGAACCAAAAGAAGAGGAAAAATTGACCGATGAATTCTTCGCAGGAATTGAATCTTAAGCAAGATATAGCAGACTACAAAGTAATACTTGACAATTACCAGGCATTATCGAGCGAAGATGGAGATACGGCATATGAATTGGCCAAGCAGGCATTGGCTCTATGTGATCGTTGGAGTGAAATAGCATTCCAGGCATCACAATACAGCACAAAGTACGAAGTATCTAAAAGTGCATTTTACGACTATGCTTATAGGAAATATCGAGTATTGATGCAGATTCATGACTTCTGCAGAGTTGTTTATCGTCAATGTAGTGAAAATTTAAGGAATAGGATGGATGTATGATTAGAAATTTAAAAACCCAATAGCAAATTACCTCAATTATTCTTTTTATGGATCTCTCCTATTATACGTATGTCATTTTAAATGGAAAAGCACAGCGAGTTTGGACAAATATAGAGACATCTAGTCGTGGGTTAGTTTGGCTGTGCTTTTACTTTATTTTTTAAGGAGAAAAAGAATGAGAAAAACAAAAGAGTGGTTGATTGAAGATATACATTTATTTAGAAATCATTATCTTCAGTGTGATAAAAAAGAAAGAAAAAAATTCAGAAAGGAACTCGAAAAATACGAATCAAGATTCGATTCAAAACAAGAATTTTTAGGATGGTATTTACGAGTAATTAATTAATATGAAAGAAATGATATATAATCGACATTTAGAACGTCTGCTTTTAGATTCTGGATCATGTTGCGGATATAATTACTTTATATTAAATTTGGGAACACATCCCACAGCATATGTAGAAATTCCTGTTACTAGTAAACTTTATAAAAAACATTATGATTATATCAATTTTAACAATGATTTTTTTCGCAATTTGTACGACTTCATTCTTCATAACTTTAGATAATTTAATATACAGTTGGTCATACGTATTTGGAGAACTTAATATCGGACTCATTTTGATTACAAATGATTTAATCATTAATAAATATGCTGAAGAGTTACAAAAATCATATTGGGACAGATTATATGAAAAATATAGCGAATAATAAAGTCCAATACGCGATTCGGATGTTAATTTGGCATTCGAACCTGGCCAAACGATATATGGAATACATTAAGAAATGGCTAGATAGACATCATCTGAATTACGATGAAGATTTGATGCAATTTTTAAGCGAAAATAAAGAAAAAGAAGAATTCGAAAAGAATCAAACAACAATCTTTGATTTTATTGGAAAGGAAAATAGATAACATGAATAAAGATATAAAATTAAAAAGAGGAGACATTGTTTAT
>CALVJD010000057.1 GCA_944332005.1 uncultured Bacilli bacterium | reverse complement strand
CAAGCGATTATCGTTATGAATAATGCTTTTAAATCTGGACGTAGTATTACGCAAGCAATCGATCTTGTTACGAAAGAATTGGATGGACCGATTGCGAATGAATTTAAAAAAATGTCGGTTGAGTTGTCATTTGGTTTATCGTTAGATGACGTGTTTAAACGTTTTAGTGATCGTATTCAGTTAGAAGAGGTTGCTTATATGACCGCTTCCTTATCGATATTAAATAAAACAGGTGGTAATATTATTCAAGTTTTTTCTTCAATTGAAAAGTCGCTTTTCAATAAGAAAAAGTTAAAATTGGAACTTTCTGCTTTAACGGGAAGCTCTAAAATTATCATGTATGTACTTTTTTGTGTACCAATTTTGTTTATTGGTTTCATCAGTATTTTAAATCCATCTTATTTTGATCCATTCTTTACGACACAAATTGGTTGGATTATGATGATTTTAATTTTAATTATGTATATTAGTTATATCATGATTGTAAGAAGAGTTATGAGAGTAAGGATGTGAGAAAATGGCTCGAAAAAAGCACCAAATGGTTAGAAAAATTTATCGTGAATGTGATATTGTCAAATATGATACTGAAATTGAAATGCTTGGAAACGAAGCGAAATTTGATTCGATTACATTCTTAAATATACGTCTTCTTACGACGATGATCGTCTTTTTACTCGTATTATACAATACGAAAGTAGGGTATATTTATGCACCGTTTGTCTCTATCTTATATTATTATCTTTTTCATTATTTTCTCCTTTCAAGACCTCTTAAAAAGCGAACGAAACGATTAGATCATCAAGCTTTATATTTTTTTGAAATTTTAACGCTTACTTTGGAGTCGGGAAGAAACCTAGAAAATTCTTTAGAAGTAACTTGTTTCAATGTCGATAGTGAAATTTCCAGTGAATTTAGAAGAGCTCTTTTTGACATGAAGTTTGGTAAAACATTAATCGAAGCATTAGAGGATATGAAGCGAAGAATTCCATCTGAGACGATTAACAATATCATTCTCAATATTACACAGACGGATGTATTTGGGAGTAGTATACTAGATACGATGTATAATCAAATCGACTTTTTAAGAGATAAACAAGTGTTAGAAATCAAGGGAGAAATCAATAAAATTCCTAATAAAATAAGTGTTATTTCGGTTTTATTTATCGTTCCGTTGATTCTCATGTTAATATTAGGACCATTTTTCATCAGTTTTTTAGGGTGACAGAATAAAAAACTGGTATAATATATATTAGGAGAGTGAAGTTATGTATCATTTTATCGGAATAAAAGGAACAGGTATGAGTGCACTCGCACAAATTATGGATTCATTAGGTTACGAAGTACAAGGAAGCGATAAAGAAAGCCATTTCTTTACTGAAGACGCATTAATTGAAAAAGGTATCAAAATTTTACCATTTGATCCCGATAACATTAAAAAAGATATGGTGATAGTACAGGGTAACGCTTTTCCTGACACCCATCCAGAAGTGGTACGTGCTCACGAATTGGGACTGAAAATCTATACTTATCAAGAGATGATTGGAAAACTGACGAGAATGTTTGATACGATTGGAATATCTGGATGTCATGGAAAGACGACGACGACAGCGATGTTATCTCATGTTTTAAAAAATATCTGTGGTTGTAATTATTTAATTGGTGATGGTACTGGATATGCCAACAAAGAAAATAAGTATTTTGTGTTGGAAGCATGTGAATATAAACGTCATTTTTTAGCTTACGATCCTACTTATGCGATTATTACCAATATTGAACTAGATCATATCGATTATTATAAAGATATCGATGATGTTATTTTGGCTTACGAGGAATATGCGAATAAGGCTTCTAAGATGGTCTTAGCTTGTGGGGATGATTCTTATACTCATTCTTTAGAAGTAAATCCACCTATTTTCTTCTATGGATTAGATGATGACAATGACATTCAAGCTCGTGATGTGGAATATCATGAAGATGGAACTAGTTTTGATGTATTCGTCGAAGATAATTATTATGGTCATTTTGATCTTCCGCTTTATGGAAAACATATGCTTTTAAATTCACTAGCCGTTATTGGCGTTTGTTACTATGAACGATTGGATGCGAAAGAAGTAGCAAAACACTTAAAAACATTTCCAGGAGCTAAGAGAAGATTCAAAGAAAAAGTAGTAGGAGATATTGTGATGATCGATGATTACGCTCATCATCCAACGGAAGTACGTGTGACAATTAAGGGAGCTAGACAAAAGTATCCTGATCGAACCATTGTTGCTATTTTAAAGACCCATACATTGTCTCGTACCAAAGAGTTTGCTGATGATTTTGCGGAAGCTCTCAATCTAGCTGATTATTCCTATATTATGGATGTTGGTGTCGATCGACCAGAAGAGGGATATGATGATGTAACGTATCAAGTAATATTAGATAAACTCGATCATGGAGAACATATTAGCGTCGAAGAAGCAGATAAATTATTACAATATAAAAATGCCGTATTAATTTTTATGAGTAGTAAAGATATTTATGTCTTAGAAGATGCTTATGAAACATTATTGAATGAACAAATAGAACGTGGTGAACGTTAATCTTTCCATTCGTAATAAAAACAAGGATTTAATCTCCTTGTTTTTTGTAATTCTTAATTTTTTCCGTATTTTTAAAGTTTAGCTTGGCCATTTCTTTTAATTTGTCGAATCCATATTGTTGCACGATTTTATAACCAGCGTCATCGACGGCGTTCCCAGCACCTTTAGGAAGAAACATACCAACACTTTGTCCCAATTTATCAAATTCTTTAATAAAGATGTAGCGACTAATCAAGGAAGCACAAGCAACACTTAAACATTTATCTTCTGCTTTTGTTAGAAAAGTAATGTTGCGACATACATTAGGAGTTTCTTTTAAATAATGATAATAGACAAATGGTTTGGCAAACTGATCGACGACAATATAATCGATTGGTTCTACTTTGCTTTTTAAATTGGTTAAAACACGGTTATGAAGAATGGCCTTAATTTTATTCATGTTGATATCTTCACTATACTTTTCATTATATTCTTTATTGGTCAAAATAAGAGAATAGTAGGGAATACGCTTAATAATTTCTGGAACTATTTCCATAATCTTAGTATCGTTAAGTTTTTTCGAATCTTTGACTCCTAATTCTTCTAGAAATGCGATATTGTCTTTACTTACATAGGCGCTTGTGACGACGATTGGGCCAAAATAATCCCCAGTACCTACTTCATCAGAACCGATTGTATTTGCATAATAGATATTAGGGTCGATCGTTTGCTTTTCCTTTTTTTCTTTCTTCTCTTTATTTTCACTATTGGTCATTTCTATTTTTTTATTAGGGTTTAAATGGCGTTCCATTTCTTTCCACATCATGGCATCGATATCGGCACTGACCCCCTGAAAAACCGCTTTTCCAGATTCGTATAGCGTTACGACGGTATCTTCTTCATCTGCTTGAAATATAGCATATGGTGGGGTTTTAGGACGTCTTTTATCTTGAAAATATTCGATCATTTTCTCTTTGGTATTGTCACTCACTTTTAACGTAATTGTCATATTTTTCACCTCAACTACATTCATTTTACCATAATCCAAGAGAAATATCTTTCTTTTTTCTTCAATTTATAATATAATTTAAATAGAAGGGAATGATAAAATGAATGTAATCGACATCGTAATCTTGATTTTATTAGCGTTTGGAGCTTTAGTGGGATTTAAACGAGGATTTACAAAAGAATTAGTTTCATTTGTTGGCTTTATTTTAGTAGTGATACTGTCATTTGCTTTAAAAGACACAGTATCGGTATGGTTATATCAAGTGATGCCATTCTTTAATTTTGGCGGAATTTTAAAAGGTGTAACGGCTCTTAATATTATTCTTTATGAAGTGATTGCATTCTTAGTCGTATTTGCTATCTTGATGATTATTTTCAAACTGGTTTTGTTTGCAACCGGAATTATCGAAAAGATATTTGATCTGACAATCGTACTAGGAATATTCTCTAAATTTTTAGGAGCAATCGTTGGTATAGTAGAATATTTCGTCATTATCTTTATCGTTTTATATGTTGCTTCGTTACCTTTCTTTAATTTTGATATTTTGAATGAATCAAAATTACGAGAACCAATTCTAAACAATACGCCAATCTTATCTGGTATGGTTGATAAGAGTATTCAAGTATTGAATGAATTTGCAGAATTAAAAGATAAATATGAAACGAGTGGAAGCGCGAACGAGTTTAACCGAGAAGCACTAGATTTATTCTTGGAATACAAGATTATCAGCGTTG
>CALVJD010000056.1 GCA_944332005.1 uncultured Bacilli bacterium | reverse complement strand
ATACTCATCAAACAAATGGTCTAAATATTCTTGTTCATCCATCATGATCATACTCCTACTAATAATATACGAGAAAGATTATGAAATTTCCTGCATCAAAAAAACTACACCTTTGTGTAGTTTAATTTTTAAAATAATCAATTTTCATATTTTGGCGAACTCGCCTCATCGTTTCTTGTGCTCTTTCACGTGCTTTTTTCGTACCTTCTTCTAAGATTTGATCCACCAATTCTGGATGTTCTTCATAATAATGACGTCTTTCTTGAATAGGTTTTAAAAATTCCATCATGCTACGAATCAATTCTTTTTTACAAGCGACACATCCTCTACTACCACTTTTACATTCTTGACACACTGTATCAACATTCTTTTCATTGACTAATTTATGATAATAATATACCATGCAGATATCTGGATTTGCTGGGTCATCTTTTTTTATTTTATTGGGATCCGTTATAGCTCCCATAATTTTTTTCGTAATCGCATCTTCATCATCAGCAAGATAGATTGCATTACCAAGACTTTTCCCCATTTTTTCATTACCATCTAAACCTTTGATACGAGAATTTTTACCAACCATTGCTTCTGGTTCAACTAATGTTTCTCCATAAATATGATTGAATTTTCGAACAATTTCTCGTGTCTGTTCAATATGTGGTAATTGATCATCGCCAACTGGTACTAGATCCGCATCGAATGCTGTAATATCAGCAGCTTGACTTACCGGATATCCTAAAAATCCGTAAGTAATACTTTCTCCTTCGTTTCCAAACACTTGTTTCTTTTGATTTACTTCCGCCTTTGTCGTAGGATTGCGAAACAATCTTGAAACAGTCACGAGATTAGAATAAAAAATAGTCAATTCCGCAATCTCGGGAATTTGTGATTGAATAAACAAGGTCGTCTTATTAGGATCGATACCTACTGCCAAGTTATCAAGAGCAACTTCTCGTACATTCTTCCTTACTTTATCTGGATCATCAAAGTTATCAGTCAAAGCTTGTACATCCGCAATAATAATATAAGTATTATATTGATCTTGTAGTTCAACACGTTGTTTGAGCGAACCAAAATAATGTCCTAAATGGAGTCTCCCTGTAGGACGATCTCCTGTTAATATGTTTTTCATATATGTCCTCCCTTATCTCATTTTATTTTAATAATGGAAGCACCATCGTTTTGTCATCATATTTCTCACCTGACTCGATTATATCATATTTCCCACCAGAATGCGAAAAAAGACGAAAAGAATTCGCCTTTTTTTATTCGACTGATTTCAATGATTCGATCATATCGATTTTTTTGAGTTTAAAATGCGTTACAATAGCAACGACAATAGAGAATAATAACGTAACAAGTCCTGCATACCAGTATGACTCTAAGTTTATCTCCTTAATAAACATAATGAAGTCCATCTCTGCTGTATCCATGACAAAACGATGAAGAAAAATTCCTAAAAATAAACCAACAAATATACCTAGGACAGTCAAAATCATCGTCTCACGATCAACATATCCAGATACTTCCCTATCATAGAAACCTAATACTTTTAATGTTGCAATTTCTCTTTGACGTTCCATAACATTGATATTAGTTAAATTATATAATACGATGAAGGCAAGAAGACAGGAAGCACCCAAAATAACAATTACAATCTTATTCAAGCTAGTGATAATAGTATCGAATGTTTCCACACTATCTTCCGTAAATACATTGCTTAAAAATAGGCCAGATTCAATTAGATTGGTAGAGATAGTATCATGATCCATTTCAGAATTTTCTAACTCTCCATAAACCGTATTATAAAGTGGGGAAGTCTCCATCACTTTTTCATAATACGATGGAGTCATATAGACATAGTGATAGGTATAGTTTTCCACAATGCCAGATACCTTAATGAAAAATAAGCGATTATCACTATTGCGAATACGAATCGAATCTCCCTCTTTTACTCCCAATAAACTAGCCATTTTCTCTGTGATGATAGCTCCGCTATCATCTAAAGAAACCTCTTTTTTAGAAGTACGAACTCGCAAGTGAATATATTCCTTAAATTGTTCCATGTTTTCTGGTACGATCAAGTAAAAATCATGTTGTTTATCATTTGCTTCAAAATTATACAATTCTTGACGAACATAAAGAGGATTGATAATATGATTCTCTTGTAACAACTGATCCACCTCTGTATTAACGGTACTCTCTTCACTATTTAATACAGATAAAGTATCGTAAGTAAATAATTCTTCATATTGTTTAGGAACAATCGATGAAATACCGTCGCGAAGTCCAAAACCCGTAAGGGTAAGAGCTGTACAACCAGCGATACCAATAACCGTCATAAAAATACGCTTTTTATAACGAAATAAATTACGAACAGTTACTTTACCACTAAAATTCAAACGATTCCAAATAAAGGTGATATATTCTAAGAAGACTTTCTTTCCTTTTTTGGGAGCTTTTGGACGAAGCAAATTAGCAGGTTCTACTTTCAGTTCCGTATGGCAAGAAAACCAAGTAACGAAATTGGTCAAAAGCAGTGCAACACCAATGATAACCAGGAATACAACAGGATCGATATGGATCACTAAAGATGGTAGAGAATAAGTAAATGCATAAATACTATAAATCACCCTTGGAAGTACTTGATAACCAACTAGTAATCCGATTACCCCGCCAAAGAAAGTCGCAATAGTTACATAGAGAAAATAACCAAACATAATATTTCCATTGCTGTAACCAAGGGCCTTGAAAATACCAATTTGCGTACGATCTTCCTCAACCATTCTCGTCATCGTATTCAGACACACTAAAGCCGCTACTAATAAGAAGAACACTGGGAATACCTTAGCAATATTATCGACACGTAACGCATCGTTTTTAAAATCCGTATAACCCGTTTGATCCGTTCGATCTAATAGATACCATTCCGGCTTTGGCAACTCTTCTAAAGCCTTTTTTTGATCCGCGATTTCTGCGTAAGCACGATCAATTTCCGCTTGAAAATCAGCTAATCCATCTTCATATTCTTGTTCCTTTTCGATAAGCAACGTTTCATTCTTTTGTAATTCCAAACGACTACTAGCGAGCTCTTTTTTCGCAGAAGAAATTTCTTGATAAAAGCGAGACTCCTCTTCTTCTATTTTTATTTTTCCATCTTCAATAGCTTTCTTTGCCTGCTCTAATAAAATCGGAGTACGATTAAACTCTTCCTCTTCCTTTGTCAGCGTTTCTAGGTTTTGATTATATGTAGCGAACATATTCTGATATTGGCTTTCCAATTCTGCTAAAAGAGGATTATCTGGGTCTTCTTCTTTCATATCGTCAATTTGTGCTTGCAATTCATCTACCTGTTCCTTTAATAATGCAAGAGATTGCTTTCCTTCTTCGATTTTTGTACTTATTTCATCCTTATGTTCATTATAATAAGCAAGATTATTATGATATTCCGTTTCTTTGGCATTTAATTCAGTCTTGGCTTGTTCAATCTGTTGATATCCAAGACTTTCTTTTTCCGAAAGTACATTTTCAGCATAATTGAGACTATTTTTACCATCTTCAATTTGCTGTTTAGCAGCATCGATTTCTTTTTTTGCATTATCTAATTCTACTTGTGTTTTCTCTTCTTCTTCTTTTATTTTGTTTTCTGCTTCTTCGATCTTAGCCGTCGCTTCTTCTAATACTTCTTCATAACGAAGCGTCTCGCGGATTGGTTTTAATTCTTGTAACTCTTCTAGTAAAGGGGCAAGCACTTCATCATACTCATCTTTATAAGAAACCGTATCTAGACTACCTACTCCAATCAAGTAAGCCTCTGTATAATAATCCATCACAAAACTATCTTTCAAAACATATAAGAAAGACGCTAACTTACCATTACCAACGGTTGTGATTCCTTTTTCAATTCCTATATAAAGAGGAGTTTGGGCCGTCCCGACAACAGTTAATTCTTCACTTTTTAATTGTCCATCCACCGATTCATGAAATGTGATAACATCGCCAATCTCATGATAGCCAACTTCCGCAATACATTCATTCTCATTTTCCGGAAGACGTCCCTCTTCTAGAACAAGATGATTCATTTCTTCCTCGATACTATGAATGCGATAAACATCACTACCAACCATGACATCTAAAGAGTAACTTCCGATTACTTTATCGGTATGTGTGAGCTCTTTTAAACTGTCGATATCTTCTTCTGTCAAACCATAAGTACTTACAATTTTATAATCGAATAATTCATTTTCATCAAAATATTGGTCTGCCGTTAAAAACATATCTTCACTGGTACTTCGAATTCCAGCGAAAAAGCCTACCCCTAATGCCACAATAAAGAAAAGAGACAAAAATCTCCCTAGAGAATCTTTTATTCTTTTAAAAGATTGTTTCACTAAAAGCCACATATTACCAAACAATTCCTTTCGCATCGATCGGATGTTCATTTACGACGATTTCAGACACGCCACCATTTTTCATCTTAATCACTTTATCGGCCATATCAGCAATGACAGAGTTATGCGTAATGATAATAACCGTCATTCCATTTTCACGACATACTTTTTGTAAAAGCTCCAAAATACGAGTCCCAGTCTTGGAATCAAGTGCACCTGTCGGTTCATCGCAAAGAAGCATTTTCGGATTTTTAGCAATCGCACGGGCAATTGCGACACGTTGTTGTTCTCCACCTGACAATTGAGCCGGAAAATTACTCATACGATCTTCTAGTCCTACTTCCTTTAATACTTGTTTAGGATCCAACGGATGTATACAAATTTGACTAGCTAATTCGACATTTTCTAAAGCCGTCAAATTTTGAACTAAATTATAAAATTGGAAAACAAAACCAATATCATGACGACGATATTGAATTAATTGCTTTCGATTATATGTGGTAATATCTTTCCCATCGACATCAATGCTACCACTTGTCACTCGATCCATTCCGCCAAGCATATTTAAAACGGTAGTCTTACCAGCTCCACTTGGACCTAATACTACCACCAATTCACCTTTATCGATCGAAAAACTTACCTTATCAACTGCTTTTATCGTAAGTTCTCCCATTTGATACTCTTTCTTTACATTTTTTAGTTCAATATATGCCATTCCATCCATCTATCCTTTCATGTTTATTATAACACTTTTTTAATATTGAGAGAATAAAAACCCAAAGCTTCTCATCAACTTATCGACATATCATAGTTATTATTTCAATACAGATAGATACAAAGTGGCCAAAAACTCTTTTGGCAATATCAGTGCGACTGTTCTGAGCTTATCTTTCACTATATCGCTTTTCTTACTTTCCATCAATAATTCATAAATATACCGAATGACATATTTATTATGAATAAGTCCTCGTACTTTTCTCTCTTTCATTTTTCTCTCAATCAAATCAAAATCCAATCTTTCTACTTTAGCGAACGCTTTTTTTAACTGCCGATTAAATTTGAAAAGTGAATAAACTTCAACCTCTTCTAACTCTAATGTTTTAGCTAGATACTCCAAAGAACGTAAATAAAGATCTCGCCATTCTTCTTTTTGATTCCATATTTTTTGATAATCTCTATGTTTGATCAGTTCTTTCGTAATATTATGCTTAGATTCCAAAATACGTTTTAATTCATCTTCTATTTTACGATGATTTTTTAAATAAGAATATCGGATATGATTTTTTTTAAATGTATAAAGATCTCCATCCAACTTGTGAAAAACTTTCAACGTGTCATTATATCCAAAGGCAATTCCTCTTTTGGCTAACGAAGCATCAAAAATCAAAAAATTACCAATATTATTTTTTGGACCAATATAAGTAATGTCTACTTTTCGATGAACATTTTTTAACTTTTTTTTCAATCCCACTGCATCTAAGTCAACCCCAATAATTTCATCTGCCCCCATATCAAGTGCAAGATTAATCGGAAAATTATCATAATATCCACCATCAACATACATATCTCCATCAATACGCTTGATCTTAAAAGCTGGAAAACAAGTCGCACTAGCCATCAGATAATCTTTTAATTTCCCCTTAGGAATTTGATCTTTTGTAATCTTAATTGGTTTTAGATTGCTCAAGTTTACCGTTACCATTCCAAAATCAATTTTTGATTGATAAAAAACGTCTGGGTTAATATAACGATCCATCGTCGATTCCATACGACTGACATCCATTCCACCATTCATAAGAATTCCTTTTGCATATGTTTTAAATAACTCAAAAGTACCATTTTTTGTTAATACTTGTTCATCAAATTTATCTGAAAAAATCAAATCAAAATTCATATTCTCCCACATCTTTAATGCATCTTTATAATTTCCTTGTACCATAAAAGCACCATTTAAAGCACCCACACTTGTTCCTACTACTATATTATATTTGATATTCAACTTGCGCAACGCCTTCCAAACACCAATTTGATAAGAACCTCTTGCTCCACCACCAGATAAAACAATTGCTCGCATACTATCACCCATTTTATTATAACATGCTAAATTTCTTTCCGACAACACTTCATAAAATAATCCCAAAATTGGTCCATATTAGAATCATAATCAATCATAAGTTCTGGATGCCATTGTACTCCAATATGAAACGTTTGATCTTCTAATTCCATTGCCTCGATGAAGCCATCTTTACTTACTGCTACTACTCGATAATCATTTGGATTTTTAACAGCAAAACGATGCCTACTATTCACGCTCATCTCATCCACCTTCAAAATATCTTTTAATTTCCCATCTTTTAAAAAGACTTTATGTGCATAATTCTGTTTTTGAAAATGACCGTTTGGCTCCGGAATCTTGACTAACTCCGTTCCCATTAGTTGCATCCCCATACAAATTCCCATCATCGGTTTATTACATTTTTTACAATAATCACAAATTACATGATCATATTCATAAATTCGTTCTCCCCCAGGATGAATAATACCATCACATAAGTCGACAATAAATTTTAGTTTCTCTTTTTCCTCATAAGAAAGCAATGGGATATCAGCCGTTTTCGTCGTACGATAATCTAAAATTTGTGTTGGCAAAATTAAAATTGGTAATCCTCCTTTTTTTAATACGGCATTGCGATATTCTTCGTGAACCGACATCAAAGAATACCCATCTGTTGCCGTCTCACTACGTCCGACAATCCCAATAATTGGTCGCATATCATCACCTCAATTTTATTATACGTATTCCACTATATTTCGGTGATAAGGTGGACAAAGAGAGAAAAAAAAGATAAAATAAAATAGAATAGAATTTCTGAAAACAAACGAACCATCATACGTCCTTCCTGTTTTTAGACCACATTCTAATTTTCCATCCATTTTCTATACATTTTATTGGTAACAAAAACAGTTAGGAGTGATTTTATGTATCAATTTTTATATTATTTTGCCCTCTATCTCTTTTATTCATGTTGTGGATGGTTAATGGAAATAATATGTTGTAGTATAGTCAACAAAAAATTTACAGATCGTGGTTTCTTAATTGGGCCATATTGTCCTATCTATGGAATTGCATCGATTAGTATGATTCTTTTTTTAAAAAAATATTATAATGACCCAATTACACTCTTTTGTATGGCGGTTATTGTTTGTTCCTTTCTAGAATACTTCACAAGTTATATCATGGAAAAATTATTTCATGCTAGATGGTGGGATTACAGCCACCGAAAATTCAACATCAATGGTCGTATCTGTTTAGAAAACAGCGCTATATTTGGAATTTTGGGATTTTTATTAATCAAATATATTAATCCTAATATCGAATATTTATTGAATATGATTCCTAATCATTATTTAATGATTCTCTCTACTATTTTATTGATCCTACATATCATCGACATTATTATATCCTTCTCTATTATTACTAAACTTACCATTACAATCGATAATATTCGTACCGATGCAACCAACGAAATCACGGACAAAGTTCGTAAAATTTTAAAAAATCGTTCCATCTTCAGTCGCCGTCTATTAAAGGCTTTCCCTAATATCAAAATGTCAACACTCAAAAAAATAAAACATAAAAGCAACAAAAAAGATATTGATACCTAATATCTTTTTTACTTTATCTACAAAGTTAATACTAATCGGAACGAACCGTTGCTGTCAGACGTCCCAGTGTAACGATTGAAGTAGAACTGGCCAGCGAGTACACCACTGCTGCGATTGCCGCCTCGAGGAAACCATGGAAGGGACGAGTCCACAAACTGAGAATAGTCGGAATACCATTTGTTATGTGGTCTTGACGTTCCATCACTATCTGCAAAGGTCACAAATGGTCCCATCTCTCCCGTCGCATCTCCTAAAATGCGATTTTGATAAGTCGTTTGATTGCTATTACTTAGATACACATCAAAATACTTACTATCATAATCTTGAATATTCGTCGCATTGAATCCACTACTTCCATAAGTATTGGCTCGGTAAGATGCCATATATTCATTTGCTCCTCCTGACATATCATAGATGCCGGTAAT
>CALVJD010000055.1 GCA_944332005.1 uncultured Bacilli bacterium | reverse complement strand
CCTTGAGAAAAACAGGGAAATTCTATTCTGCTTATGAAGAAGATGCGTATGTGATGCATGCAATTATGGGTTATAAGATTAGTAATGGAAGAGTAGGGTTTCCTTGTGAAGTACTGGGGAAAGTAGTGAATGAATTGGATTCCGCAAAAGTGAGTTATAAAGTGATCGAAAAAGATAAAGAAGTTTCTAAGAAAAAATATTCTAAGAGTAATTATACGAAGTTCTGTTCTCGCGGGAAGAAATCTTCGAAAGAGGAGTTAGAAGAAAGAGCGTTAATTGAAAAGATACAAAATCTTTCTAAGGAAGATTTGGATAAAGTACTAGTCTATATAAAGGAATTTATATAGATGGATACCGAGAAATTTAAGGTAGTAGTAGAAGTAAAAAAAATTTATTGAATTTAGTGATGTTATATTAGTAAATTATCCAAGATCGAGTCGTGTATTAAAGGATCGTATTGAAAATTATAGTTATGATCTATTAGAGTTCGTATATTATGCGAATTTATTAAAGAATCGAGTGGAATACCAAAAGAGAATTATTGTTATGGTTAGTATGTTAGATTATTTCTTGGAGTTGAGTTATCATCAGAGAATTATTTCACTTAAGAGAATGACACAGGGAAGTAGAATTTTGGAATTGATTCGAAAATTAGTTTATGGATGGATCAAGAGTAATGAAAGTTGATTTTCTGAAGATTAAGGATATCTATGAAAAAGAGGTAAGGAAAAATACCAAGAACAAAAAGAAGGTATATCAATTTGATCGGTTTAAGATGATGAATTTGACAAAGATCTACGATGTACTTTCCGAGGATCGATACTGTCATATGAGGTATCATATTTTCCTAATTCGGAGTCCAAAGTATCGGATTGTCATGTCTTTGAATCTTTATGAAAAAGTAATCAATCATTATCTTACGAGATGGGTATTGATGCCTAAGTTAGAAAAGTATTTGGATATTCGTAATGTTGCGACAAGAAAAAATATGGGTAGAGATTATGGGATTCGTTTGGTAAAAAAATATATCGAATACTATAAGAAGAGAGAATTCTGTTATGTATTAAAACTGGATATTTCCAAATATTTTTATCGCATCGATCATGAAGTATTAAAGAGCATGTTAAAAGAAAAATTGACGGAGGAAGAATATCGTCTATTTTGTATGATCATCGATAGTACGGATGAGGATTCTGTGAATTCGAGAATAGAGCAATTAGTAAACCATGAATTAAGGGTAGTCAAAAAGAGAAAGCAAGAATTATTAGAAGTTCCGTTGTATGAGAAGGGAAAAGGGCTTCCTATCGGGAATATGTCTAGTCAATTTCTTTCTATTTTCTATCTTCATGCACTCGATCATAAGATTGTTCATGATTATCATATCAAACATTATGTAAAATATATGGATGATATGATATTATTTTCTGATAGTAAAGAAAAATTAAAAGAAGTAAAAGAGAAAATAGAAAAAGAGTTAGAAGAAAAATATCTTTTGAAATTAAATCAGAAGAAAACGATTATTGTAAATATAAAGCAAGGTTTTAATTTTTGTGGTTATCGTTTTCGTGTAATCGATGGAAAAACAGTGATCACAGTATGTAAGGATACGAAAGAAAGAGTAAAAAAGCGAGTGAAAGAAGTAAGGTATCTATATGATACTGGACAGATTTCATTTCAATCTGCGTTTTCTAGTATCAATACGTATTATAATGGATTTCAGTATGGGTCCAAAAAGAAAATGAGAAGAATAGTGGATCGATATTTCTTTCGAATCCATAGATAAAATAATAAGGTGTGCCCACCTGATTGTTTTAGGAAAGTATTGCAGAAGGAAAAAATCTCCTTATAAATTACCGATAGGATGAATGATTGGTGCATAGTTGAAAAAGAGAAGACCGCTATGTATTTTGATTGGATGGGTGCACCTTATTATTTGTACATGGATTTATTTGGGTTAAACTTATCGTAACAAATTGTCCCCGAATTCCAGCAACTCGAACAACGTGTTCAACGTGAACAGTACGGGCAATGTGAACAACAACAACGTCACGAACACGAATGGAGTTCGCCCACTCAATCATGTTTCGGTATTTATGATTAAGGTTGTAAATAGAAGATGGATTGACAAAGTTTAACCTTGCCTTAGGCAGAAGTTAGTATATATTCAAAATGTGATACGTCACATTTTGATGTGGTATATAATGAGATCTTAGAGGTGAATGATGTTAAAAACAAAGTATTTGTTTTTGAAAAGATTATATCCAGATAAGGTCATTGTGTTAGAAAAATATGGAAACTATTATTTATTTGGTGAAGATGATTATGTGTTTGATTTTTTCTTGAGAAAGAGATTAATTTTTTATTTGCGAGAATATCATGCGGACTATATGGTCGTAGAAAATTATGAAGTGAAAGAGGATGTAGTGTATATAGATAATCATTATCATGAATTGATGATCAAGGGGTTACTTATAAAAGCATTAAAAAGAGAAAATCAGTAACGAAATACTGATTTTTTTGGTATAATAAGGATGGTGATAAAGATGATAAAAGAACGTATGGATGAGTTAATTAAAATGATTAATCAAGCGTCTTATGAATATTATACGTTGGATAAACCGACGATTACGGATCAAGAGTATGATCGTTATATGCAAGAGTTGATTCGTTTAGAGGAAGAACATCCAGAACTAAAAAGAAAAGATTCTCCTACGGTACGTATTGGGGGAGAAGTCATCGCTGGATTTCAGAAAGTTACGCACGAAAAACCGATGATGAGTTTAAGCAATGTATTTAATGAAGCAGAGATTGTCTCTTTTGATGAACGAATCAAAAAAGAAGTAAAGAATCCAAAATATGTGTGTGAATTAAAGATCGATGGATTATCTGTTTCTTTGATTTACAAAAATGGGGAACTGGTACAGGCCGCGACTCGTGGGGATGGAGTAACGGGGGAAGATATTACACATAACGTGAAAACGATTAAGAATGTTCCTTTAACTTTACCAAAGCCTCTTGATATTGAAGTTCGTGGCGAGATTTATATGCCGAAAGATTCGTTTGAAAAGTTGAATCAAGAAAGAGCACAAAAGGGAGAAGAGTTATTCGCCAATCCTCGTAATGCGGCTGCGGGCAGTGTAAGACAGTTGGATTCGAAAGTTGCGGCTTCCCGTAATCTTTCCACTTTTATTTATCATTTACCAAATGCCTTAGAAATGGGAATTCATTCGCATTATGAAGCTTTGAAATATATGAGAGATTTAGGATTTACAACCAATCCTAATATTCGTAAGGTAAATAATATAGAAGAATTATTAGATTTTATTCGTACATGGACGGAAAAGAGAGAAAGTCTTCCTTATGAGATCGATGGAATCGTCATTAAATTAGATGATTTGGATGATCAAGTGAGATTAGGATCTACTGCTAAATACCCAAAATGGGCGACGGCTTATAAATTTCCAGCGATGGAAGTTTTGACAAAATTAAAGGATATTGTTTTCAGTGTCGGAAGAACGGGACAAGTGACACCAAATGCGGTATTAGAACCTGTTCGCTTAATGGGATCGATCATATCTCGTACGACTTTACACAATGAAGATTATGTAAAAGGATTAGATCTCAAAATTGGAGATATCGTATCGATTAAAAAAGCAGGAGATGTCATTCCAGAAGTGACGAAAGCGATCAAAGAGCGTCGTACGGGAGAAGAAATTCCTTTTCAAATGACAGATACTTGTCCGATTTGTGGTACCAAGTTAGTACGAAAAGAAAATGAAGCAGCCTATTATTGTACCAATTCGAAATGTGATAAACGGAAAATTGAAGCACTCGCACATTATGTCAGCCGAAATGCGATGAAAATAGAAGGATTTGGAGATCGTATTATCGAAGACTTTTATAATATGGGATATTTAAGGGATTTTAGCGATTTTTATCATCTCTATGAAAAGAAAGAAGAACTGATGGAATTAGAAGGTTTTGGAGAAAAAAGTATTCAAAATTTATTAGATAGTATTGAAAAATCCAAGGGAAATTCTTTGGAACGGCTATTATTTGCACTTGGAATTCGTCACGTTGGAGCTAAAACAGCAAAGATCTTAGCTCGTCATTTTCAAACTATTGATAATATGATCATGGCAACCGAAGAAGAATTGGGTCATATTTATGATATTGGTGATATTATCGCGAAAAGCGTTTATTCTTATTTTCAAGATCCTGCGAATTTAGAATTAATCAATCATTTAAAACAAGTAGGAGTGAATACAAAATATTTAGGTAAAGAAGAAAACATGAATACCATATTTAGTGGAAAAACGTTCGTACTTACGGGATCCTTAGAAAATATGACACGAGAAGAATTAAAAGACAAGCTTGAAGAATTAGGTGGGAATGTAAGCGGTAGTGTTAGTAATAAAACAGATGTTGTAATCGTTGGTGATAAACCAGGAAGTAAGTACGATAAAGCATTGGAACTAGGAATTACGATCTGGAATGAAGAAGAATTAATGAACAATTTAAAACAGTGACAAAAAAGGTTCAAGTTTGCTTGAGCCTTTTTAATATAATAATGTAATGTTTTTCCCTTTGCGTTCAATAAATCCTTCATCGGTTAAATGTTTTAATTCTCTCATTAAGGCACTTCGGTCGACATTGAAATAATCGGATAAATCAGTAAATGAAAAGGGAATTGTAAATTCTTTACCATAATTATTGATTGCTAAATAAGAGAAGTAAAAAAGTAGTTTTTCGCGAATCGTAGTTTTGGTCAAGAGCTCGATGCGAATATTTTGATCAATTGCTTTTAAGGTGGCAAGTTGAAACAAATGATGGCATAAAATCATATCGCTTTTATCCTCTTTTAAATGGAGATCATCATAGACAAGTTGTAAAATTTCACTTTTTTCTTTTGCGACTACAAAAAGTTCATTGTTGGTGACGACAGGATGGAAAGCTTCCCCGAATAAATCGTTTTCACGGTAACGTTCTACGATGGTTTTATTTCCATTTCGGTCGTAACGAACGAGATCTACAACTCCTGTTAAAACAATGCAAATTTGGTTTCTTTTTGCCAAATAAGTAGTGACATTATCCCCTTTTTGATAATGTTTGATTTGTATTCTTACATGTTTTGGAAGTAAAGTTCTTAAATGATGGATCAATTCTCTTTTTTCTTTCATAGACATCACTAACATAATTTTAACAAAAAAATAAAAGTGTTGCAATTGCAACAGACAAGTTTTTCGAAAAGCTTTATAATATGATTATAGAATAGAGGAGAGGTACAGATGAAAGTTGTCAAGAGGGATGGAAAAATAGTTGAATATGAAAGAGAAAAAATTCGTGTTGCAATTACCAAAGCGAATCGTGATGTAACTGCGAAAGAAAGAGCGACGATGAAAGAGATCGATAATATTATCGAATATATTGAATCACTCAATAAAAAGCGTATTTTAGTGGAGGATATTCAAGATATTATCGAAGAAAAACTAATGGAAATTGGACATTACCAATTAGCGAAAGAATATATTGTCTATCGTTATACACGTGCTTTGATTCGTAAACAGAATACTACGGATGAATCTATTTTAGGACTTATTCGTAAAACAAATAAAGAAGTAATGGAAGAAAATTCGAATAAAAATGCGATTATTGCATCGACACAACGTGATTTGATTGCCGGAGAAGTTTCAAAAGATTTAACAAAGCGAATGTTACTTCCAGAGAAGATTGTCGAAGCACACGAAAATGGAATTCTTCATTTTCATGATGCCGATTATTTTTTACAACCGATTTTTAATTGTTGTTTGATCAATATTGGTGATATGCTCGATCATGGTACGGTCATGAATGGGAAATTGATCGAAACACCGAAGAGCTTTCAAGTTGCATGTAGTGTTATGACACAAATTATTGCGGCTGTTGCCAGTGGGCAATATGGAGGACAATCGGTGGATGTTAGTCATTTAGGGAAATATCTACGTCGTAGTCACGACAAATTTGAAAGAGAGTTAAAAACAAAATATGCGGGAAAATTGAGTGATGAAATGATCGATAGTCTTGTTGCAGATCGCTTAAAATATGAACTTGCAAGCGGCGTTCAGACGATTCAATATCAAATCAATACGCTCATGACGACAAATGGGCAAACTCCTTTTGTAACTTTATTTTTATACTTAAAAGAAGATGATCCTTATATCGAAGAAAATGCCCGTATCATAGAAGAGATATTAAAACAGCGTTTACAAGGATTTAAGAATGAAAAAGGCGTTTATATTACACCGGCATTTCCTAAATTAATTTATGTACTAGATGAACACAATGCACTAAAAGGTGGGAAATACGATTATATTACCAAATTAGCCGTGAAATGTTCTTCTAAGAGAATGTATCCTGATTATATTTCCGCTCAAAAAATGCGAGAATATTATGAAGGGAATGTCTTTAGTCCAATGGGATGTCGAAGTTTTTTAAGCCCTTGGAAAGATGAAAAGGGAAATTATCAATTTGAAGGTCGATTTAATCAAGGCGTCGTTAGTATCAATCTCCCACAAATTGCCATTTTGGCTCATCAAGATGAAAAGGAGTTCTTTCGTTTACTTGATGAACGCCTCGACCTTTGCTACGAAGCATTGATGTGTCGTCATTATGCGTTATTAGGTACTTCAGCCGATATTAGTCCTATTCATTTTCGCTACGGAGCAATTGCCAGATTGGAATCGGGCGAAAAAATCGATTCCCTATTAAAAGGTGGATATTCGACTATTTCCCTTGGCTATATTGGCGTTTATGAAATGACAAAATTAATGATAGGAGAGTCACATACAACGAAAAAAGGAAAAGCCTTCGCTTTAAAAGTAATGAATTATTTAAGAAGTACGACGGATCGTTGGAA
>CALVJD010000054.1 GCA_944332005.1 uncultured Bacilli bacterium | reverse complement strand
AAAATGATAGAATGAAAACATAAAGAAATAATAAAATAGTGTGCAAGAAGCAGTCGAGGGGAAGACGCTTTTTTATAGGGAACAAAACCCCCTGTAAAAAGTGTCCAAAAATATGATAACATCCCGTGTTTGCGATATGCATACGGGGGGGGGGTATTTATATACCTTCCTTTTTTGTAAAATGTTAAAAACGATTGATTTTATTGACAGAAAAACGTCAAAAAAGGAGAATTTGATTGGCAGATATTGTCGAATATGATATAATGAACAAGAGAGGCAATTAATTTTTTGTATACAAAAAATACTTAGGTGAATTCACCTAAGTAATAATTAATATTATTATGCGAAAGTAGGGAGAAAATGCTAAAATTTTCGGTATTAATGTCAATTTATTATAAAGAAAAGCCTGAATATTTTGACTTATGCTTAAAAAGTATTTTGATTGATCAAACGATCTTACCAAATGAAATAGTTCTCGTAAAAGATGGAACATTAACGGAAGAATTGGAAATTGTATTGGACAAATATCAACAAAAATTTCCTAAAATATTTAATATTGTTGCATTAGAGCAGAATCAAGGATTAGGAAATGCTTTAAATCTTGGCTTAAAAAAATGTAAATATAATATTGTTATGCGAATGGATACAGATGACGTGTCTGTACCGGATCGTTTTGAAAAGCAAATTAAATATATGGAAGAACATAAAGATGTGAGTGTGGTTGGTGGTTTTTTGGATGAATTTATTGAAGATCCAGAGAAAATAGAAAGAACAAAAACAATGCCTTGTTCCTATGAGAATGTCAAAAAATATGCGAAATTCAGAAATCCAATCAATCACATGACAGTATGTTTCAGAAAAAAAGATGTATTAGGAGTCGGTAATTATCAACCATTATTTTATCTAGAAGACCATTATTTATGGGCTAGAGTTTTGGTAAATAATAAAAAAATAGAAAATATACCTTATGTATTAGTACATGCGAGAATAGGAAATGGGTTTGAGAAAAGACGTGGGGATAAAAGATATATAAAAGGTTGGAAAAAATTACAAAAATATTTATATGAACATAATTTTATAAATTCAATACAAAGAATACGTAATTTGATTGGTATGTATACATTTGTTTATGTTCCAAGTGATATAAGAATATTTTTCTATAACAAGATATTAAGGAAGAAGTGTAAGTAGTTATGATAAGTAGTCAAAAAATTAAAAGCATAATGTTAACTATATATATTTTTATGTTACTATATGCTCCACCAATAATAAAAAATGTAAATACTTTATTAATAGTTTTTGTATTTAGCTTTATTATGTTAATAACTAAATATAAAAAAGATACGATTAAGTTTTTTAAAGAAAAAGAAATAAAAAAAATTGCCTTTTTGTTTTTTTTGTATTTTGGTTGGTATGGAATATCAATTATAATTAATTATCTAATTTATGACGAAATTTATTTTTATAATATATTTATAAATTTGTATTCAATGGGGTTAGTTATTCCAATAACTTTATTGTGTGTATTGTTTGTTTTAATATATGCGAAAAGGAATAACATAGCTTTTGAAAAAGTAATTAGACTAACAATTTATGCTGGAACAATACAAGGTGTGATTTGTTTATTATCGTTTTTGTTTCCTAGTTTTAAATCATTCTTATTAAGCCTATTATATTATTTAACTGGTGACGAATTGTTCGTTGATAAGTTTCATGTGCCAAGACGTTTTTATGGATATTCTAATGGAATGGTTGATGCTTTTGGATTCGGATCGGGAATTATTGCGGCCTTACCACTTTTTTACAGTCTAAAAAATGGAAAGAAATTCTTGGCTTTCATTCCATTATTATTATTAATTGTGATTTTAAATTCACGAACAGGATTAGTTATATTTGGGATTGGCATTATAATATGGTTTATATGTTTGATATGTAATCGAAAATTAAAAGAATACAAAAATGTTATTCTTTGTTCTAGTATCATTCTTTTTCTAGTTTTATTGGTTGTATATCTTGTTAAACCATTGACTATACAATGGATTATAAAAGATTTTTCCTCATTTTTTACAAAAAACTGGGGAACAGCTAATGTGCTATTCAGTTCTAATTTTTGGAGACTTCCTTCCTTGTTTAGGGTGATAATAGGTGCAGGATATTCTATTGCTGGATTTGGTGGAGTTTCAGATATATTAGGTTTTTCTTCAGATGTTGGATATATTAATGAAATATGGCGAACTGGTTTAATTGGATTAACTATTATGATTTTTATATTATTCTATATTTGCTATGTAATCATAAAAAAGCAAACTTCTAAATATACACATTTGATAATCTTTTTTCTTATTTCTTTACTTGTTGGAAATATTAAATTAGTTATATTTATTTATAATCCGGGAATTGTAGTTATATTAATGTATGTTCTTTATGAACTGGTTCCTTCTTTACATATAATAAAAAAAGAAAAATTAGAAATATATTCAGAAAATCAAAAAGATAAAATAAGTGTAATTGTTCCTATTTATAATGCCGAAAAATATTTAAAAAAATGTTTGGACTCTATTATAAGTCAATCTTATACTAATTTAGAAATTATTTTAGTTAATGATGGTTCAAAAGATGAAAGTTTAAAAATATGTGAAGCTTATGCTGCAAAAGATAAAAGAATAACTATTGTTGATAAAGAAAATGGTGGTCAAGCCTCAGCTAGAAACAAAGGTCTGGATATTGCAACAGGTAAATATATTGGCTTTGTTGATAGTGATGACTGGATTGATTTAGATACCTTTGATTATCTACACTATTTAGTAAAAAAACATCATGCTGATTGCTCTTTTATTAAAATTAGAAAGAATGATTATGATTTTCAAACTGAGCATTTTAATGAAAAAATATATAAAGGTGATGCTATTTTAGTTGAATATTTGAAGTATGGTATGAAAACCGGAGAATATTCTCCATGTACTTATTTATATAGCAAAAAAATAGTTCAACATTTAAAATTTCCTGAAGGGAAAATTAACGAAGATATACCTTTTATTTATAAAGCGCTAGATAAGGCGAATATATTAGTAAAGAGTAATAAATATTGTTACAACTATAGATTGTCCCAAAATAGTACAACAAGAAACAAGTTTAGAAAAAGAGACTTTGACTTGTTCGATGCCTGCGACGACTTGGCAGATTATTCAAAAAACAAAAGTAAAGAGATACAAAAACTTATAAAAGAAAAAAGGGATCGTTCGGATTTTTCACTTCTTGCTAAGATAGCTTATTATGGAGCAGAAAATGAAACTGAATTCCAAGACGAAATACAACAGATGAAAAAAAATATCAGAAACAATTATTTGGAGTTAATATTTACTAATATGAGTTTAATAAGAAAAATTCAATTAACGTGTTTTGTTATTAATTATGACTTTACAAAAAAAATGATTAATTTTATTAGAAAATTGAAAGGACAGTCAAGATGAATAGAAAACGCGAAGAAGTGTTAGTTAGTGTAGTAGTACCAATCTATAAGGTGGAACAATACTTGAAAAAGTGTGTTGATTCAATAATAAAGCAAACATATAAAAATATTGAAGTTATTTTAGTGGATGATGGTTCACCAGATAATTGTGGTAAAATATGCGATGAATATGCTCAAAAGGATAAGAGAATAAAAGTTATTCATAAAGAAAATGGTGGACTTAGTGAGGCTAGAAATTTTGGACTAGATAAAGCAAAAGGGGAATATATATGCTTTATAGATAGTGATGATTTTGTGTCTTGTGAATATGTTGAAAAGCTATTAATTGCGGCTTTAATAAATCATTCAGATATTGCAGCTTGTAATTTTAAATACATAGATGAAGACGGTAAAATATCAGTTCGAAAAGAAAAAGAAGATAAAGTTTATACTTCAAGTGAAGCTATAAAAGATATATTTACTTTAGATCAAAATACCGAAATTATGGTATGGAACAAACTTTATAAGAGGACTTTATTTACTGATAATCATATTAAATATCCGGTTGGAAAAATTCATGAAGATAATTTTACTACTTATAAGTTGTACGATAAAGCTAATAGTGTAGCACTAATAAGTGATAAATTATATTATTATCTCCAAAGAGAAAATAGTATTATGGCAACTTTTAACAAGAAAAGATTTGATGTCCTAATAGCAGTAGATGAAATAAAAGAATATTTTAAAGATAGAAAAGAATTCGAAGAAGAAGTTAGTTGTAATGAGTTATTAGTTTATTTATCATTGATAAACAATATGATAAAAACTCATTATGATGGTAAAGAACAATTAGAAGTAGTTGATAAAATAAAAAACAATAAAAATGTGTTTTTCAAAAACAAATTAATCCCCTTACAAAAAAAACTTATGGTCGTTCTTTTATTAACTAATTTAAATTTATATTCAAAATTATTTTTATTATTGAAAAAATAAAAAGAAAGGTAAGTATATGAGTACGGAAAAAAAAGAATTGTTAATTAATTTTATAGCAATAGTTCTTGCTTTTGTAGTTAATGCATTAATTAACTTCTTTTTGAGTTCATTTATTGTAAACACGGTAAGTGAAGAAGCCTATGGATTTACTCAATTAGCAAATACTTTTATAAACTACTTTACAATAATAACATTAGCAATAAATTCTATGTCTAGTAGATTTATTTCTGTTGAATATCATAAGAATAAAATAGAGGAAGCAAATGGTTATTATTCGGCAACTTTCTGGGCAAATTTAATATTAGTAATCATATCAATTCCTATCATTACCTTTTTGATTATTAATTTAGAAAATTTTATTCAAATATCGCCCGATTTAGTAATAGATGTAAAAATGTTATTTACATTTCTAGCACTTAATTTATTATTAGGGCTCTTAACAACTAATTTATCTGTTTCCTATTATATAAAAAATAAATTATATATTCAATCTATAATTAATATGTTTAGTTATTTTATAAAAGCAATATTGCTATATGTTATTTATACAAAATTTTCTCCATACATTGCTTTTGTAGGACTAGCAACTTTAATTGCAACAACATTTATTCAAATATGCAACTTATACTATAAAAGAAAATTAATAGGTAATATTAAAATAGGTAAATTTGATTTTCAAAAAATAAAGGTATTATTTGTTTCTGGCATATGGAATTCTATCACTAGAATAGGTACAGTCTTATCTGAAGGGTTAGATTTATTGGTAACAAATTTATTTTTAGATCCAACATCGATGGGTATTTTAGCAATAGTTAAAATTATTCCAAATATTATTGGAACGGTCATTGGTAATTTAAGTACAATATTTATGCCAAATTTGACTAAAGCATATGCAACGAAAAAAAAAGAAGAATTAAAACATATGATACAAGAAGAAATGCAATTTGTAGGAATTTTCTTAAATATTCCAATCATATGCATCATTGTTTTGGGAGATATACTTTTTAAGCTATGGTTTCCAACACAAGATGCAAATTACTTACTATTATTGTCCATCATTTCAATATCGCATTGGATAATTATTGGCCCTGCTTCTATAATTCATAATGTATTCACGGTAATTAATAAAATCAAAATCAATTCTATTTTAGTTTGTGTAACTGGTTTTTTAAACATCTTAATTGTTTATGCACTTTTAAAAACCACTAATTTAGGAATAATTGCTGTTGTTGGGGTAAGTACAACATTAAGCATTATTAGAAATCTATTTTATACAGTACCATTTGGAGCTAAATATCTTGGCTTTAACTGGAAAGTTTTTTTTCCAGAAATATTTAAATCATTATTATCGGTGATTATTAATGTTATAATAGGCTATGTGATCAGATTCTTTTTTCTTCCTGAAACTTGGCTTGAATTATTGTTATTTGGGGTTTTATTATGTATAATAAGTTTTGTGATAAACTGTTTAGTTTCATTTGATAAAAATAAGATTAAATTATTTTTTAACACATTAAAAAAATAAGGAGAATGTAGTATGGATAAGTTAAAAAGATATATAGAATGTTATATAGATACGGAAACATGTAATTTAAGATGTCATTATTGCTATATTGCACAAATGAGAAAATTTAATAATAAATTAGCAAAATTTGGACATACTCCAGAGGAAATAAGGAAAGCATTATCAGTTAAAAGATTAGGTGGGAAATGTTTAATTAATTTATGTGCAGGAGGAGAAACACTCTTGTCTAGTGAAGTTATTCCTGTTACAAAAGCCTTACTTGAAGAAGGTCATTATGTTATGATAGTAACAAATGGAACTTTGACTAATAGATTTAAAGAAATTGCTAAGTTTCCTAAAGACCTTCTGGAACGATTAGTATTTAAATTCTCTTTTCATTATTTAGAATTATTAAGACTCAATTTATTAGATAAATATTTTGAAAACATTCAAATGATGAAAGATGCAGGATGTTCTTATACAGTGGAAATTACTCCAAGTGATGAACTTATACCTCATATTGAAGAATTAAAAAAAGTTTGTATGCAAAAAATGGGTACTTTATGTCATGTTACAATTGCAAGAGATGATAGAACCGGTGGTATAGAGGTTTTATCTGAAAAAACTTTTGATGAGTATAAAAAAATATGGGGACAGTTTGATTCAGATTTGTTTAAATTTAAATCTAAAATTTTTTACAAAAAAAGAAAAGAATTTTGCTATGCTGGAGACTGGAGTGTTTATATAAATTTAACTACTGGAAGTATGAAACAATGTTATTTTAGTAAAGTTATTGATAATATATATGAAAATGTAGATAAGCCATTAAAATTTGAAGCAATTGGAAAAAATTGTCAAATTGCTCACTGTTATAATGGTCACGCATATTTAGCTTTAGGAGATATACCGGGAATTGGCAATGATGTCAATTATGCTAGCTTAAGAAACAGGGTGACACCAGATGGCGAATGGTTACAACCTAAAATGAAAGAATTCATGAGTCAAAAATTATATGATAACAATGAGGAATATGATGAAATGAGAAAGAAAAAAATTAACAAACATAGATTAGTTCGAAAAGTAAAATATACAACTTTACAAAACGCTAAAAAGATTGTGAGAAAAGTATATGGTAAAAAAAATAGCAAAAAAGATTCAAAAAGCAATTAAAATTATCATATCAAAAAGAGAACTAAAAAAGACTTTAGTACATTCAGATGAAAAGAAAATCATTTATATTGGATCTCCTTTACATGGTAATATTGGAGATCATGCTATATCAATTGCTATCGTAGATATTTTAAAAAGTTTTCAATTACCTATCATTGAAATTCCTGGTGAGAGGTATATGTTAGCTAAAAAATTAGTGTTAAATTACGTTCATCTTTCCGATATTATTGTAATTACTGGAGGAGGCTTGATAGGAAATTTGTGGATGAATGAAGAAGAAATGATAAAAGATGTAATAAATAATTTTAATGATAATAAAATTATAATTATGCCACAAACTTATTATTTTGATGATAATGAAGAAGGAAATAAAGAATTAAAATCTTTAAAAGAAACAATTGACAAACATAAAAATATTTATTTATGCTCAAGAGAAGAAAAATCTTATAAAATTTGTAAAAAGAATTTTAAAAAAGTAAAAGGTAATTATTTACTTCCTGATGTCGTATTGACTTTAAAAAGACATAAGAAATATATTCGAGATGGAATTTTAGTTATTTTACGAGCGGATAAAGAAAAACATATAAACGGAGAAAAAATTAACGAATTATTAGATAATAAAAATGTAAGGATGACTACTACTGTATTAAATAAAGGGATTTCTTTAAAGAAACGAGATAGGATATTTAATAATAAGTTAGAAGAATTTATGAAAGCAGAATTAGTTATTACTGATAGACTTCATGGAATGATTTTTGCTGCAATAACTTCAACTCCGTGCATTGCGTTAGATAATAAAAGTAAAAAAGTAAGTGGAGTATATAAATGGCTAGAAAAATTGGATTATATATTCTTTTGTAAATCTATTGAAGAAGTTGATAGTTATTTAAAAAAAATAGACTTAAATAAGACATATAAGTATAATTTAAATACTAAATATAAAGAAATGATAACAAAAATATTGAAAAAAATTATATAAATTATTTGAAAAACATATAAATGGCTTTATTAAATAAGTTTAATTATTCTATGAATGTTTAAAACAGGAGCAATATTTATGGTAATTAATTTGAAGTGTTAAAATCTAATCTTAAATATGGTTTAGGGGAAATATTTTTTTAAACGAAGGCTATGTTTGGTGATTTTCCTTTTAATTAAGTAGATATCTATATGTTGTGATGTGTTTTCGATTATGTTATAATCTTAAAGAAAGTAGTGATACATATGTCAAAAAAACGAAAGCGAAAAACGAAGACTACTACGATTGTAAGTCGTATTATTCTAGGCATTTATTTAATATTAACGCTTATTTTACTTGGTATCGTTCTTTCTATGAATGTACTTCCAACGAAATATTTGGTACCAGTATTATTAGGATATTTTGGTATTACGTTAATTTTTGGGTTATTTGCATGGAAAAATAATTTTAAAAATTGGATAAAAATTATTGCTGATATTATTCTTACTCTTATAATTGTTGGTAGCTGTTTTGGTCTATATTATTTGAATAGTACTTTGAATTTGTTAGATCGTATTAGAGCAAAAGATTATCAATTGGTAGATTATTATGTATTGGTTTTAAAAGATTCCGAATTATTATCTATCGATGATCTTGATAATCATTCTCTTGGAATATATGAAGCAAAAGATGAAACATATGAGGAAGCATTAAATGAAATAAAGGAAAAGGTAAATATACAAGAAGAAGAATTTTCTTCTTATCTAAGCGAAGCAGATGCTTTGATGAATGAAGAAGTAGATGCTATATTGATAAGTGCAGTCAATCATTCGATGTTAAATGAAAGCGTGGAAGACTTTGAGGATAGCGTTAGAGTTTTATATACAGCATCCATTAAAATTGAAAGTGAAGTCGTAGTGAAAGAAGTAAATGTTACAAAGGAACCATTTAATATCTATATCAGTGGAATTGATATTTATGGTGATATTTCTTCTGTATCACGAAGTGATGTCAATATTGTAGCAACTGTAAATCCAAATACGCATAAAGTGTTACTCACAACGATTCCTAGAGATTATTATGTTCAATTACACGGAACCACAGGATATCGTGATAAATTAACGCATGCTGGTATTTATGGTATCGATATGTCCGTAACCACGATCGAAGATTTACTTGATATTGACATTAATTATTATGTCAGAGTTAATTTTACTACTTTAATTGAATTAGTAGATGCCGTAGGGGGGATCGATGTTGAAAGTGATTATAGTTTCCGAGCAGTGAGTGGAGAATACTTTAAAAAAGGCATGAATCATTTGAATGGGAAACAAGCGTTAGCGTTCTCTCGTGAACGAAAAGCATTTTCGGATGGAGATCGTCAACGTGGTAAAAATCAGCAAAAAGTTATTACGGCTATCTTAAATAAAGCTTTGAGCTCAGAGACTTTGATTAAAAAATATACATCTATATTGGAATCATTAGGTGGAAGTTTTCAAACGAATATGCCAACTAGCAAGATATATAGTTTAGTAAATTTACAATTAAGTGAAATGCCATCATGGAAATTCGAGTCGATCAGTTTAAATGGGTCTGATAGTCATAACTACACCTATTCTTATCCAAATGAATCTCTTTATGTGATGGAGCCGAATAAAGAGAGTGTATCAGATGCAATTGCCAAAATAAAAGAGATTGAATTTGGAAATACAAACACAAGTGAAGAATAAATACTTGCACATCATAAATGAATTTGTTATAATGTTCTTGCAAACAAATAATGATATTTGTATGCGATATGCATACGGGAGGGGGTAAACTATTACTCTCTCTTTTTTCTTTTTTGAGAGTAGTGGAATACAATTTAGAAACGATACGTAAAAATGCTATTTTTTTGAACTCTTTTATAGTATAATATTCTTGGTGATAAAGTGAAAAGAATATTGACATATGGCACATACGATTTATTGCACGAAGGACATATTAATTTATTAAAACGTGCGAAAGCATTGGGAGATTATTTGGTTGTTGCCATATCGACTGATGATTTCAATAAAATAAAAGGGAAAAAGT
Organism: uncultured Bacilli bacterium; assembly: GCA_944332005.1. Classification (GTDB taxonomy): domain Bacteria; phylum Bacillota_I; class Bacilli_A; order RF39; family UBA660; genus CALVRE01. The sequence goes on along the minus strand of CALVJD010000054.1, from coordinate 22,274 downwards.
CATATTATTCGTATGATGCTAGAAAGAAAATAGTAGAATCGATTCGTTATGTCGATCTCGTGATTCCTGAAGAAGAATGGGGACAGAAACGAAGTGATGTGTTAGAATATCATATCGATACTGTCGTCATGGGGAGTGATTGGGAAGGAGATCCTCATTTCGAAGAATTAAAAGATTTATGTGAAGTTGTTTATTTACCACGTACAGAGGGAATATCAACGACGCAAATTAAAGCAGATTTAGGAGGAAAATAATATGCTCAAAGTAGAACATGTTACAAAGTATTATGGAGATTTTTTAGCCGTTGACGATTTATCTTTTGAAGTAAAGCCAGGAGAAATCTTCGGTTTATTAGGTGTCAATGGTGCCGGGAAGACAACTACCTTTCGTATGATTATGGGATTACTGGATATGAGTAGTGGTAGTATTACCCTGGATGGGAAACCAATTGACTATGATGTTACGGATCAAATTGGATTCTTGACTGAGGAAAGAAGTTTACTTACGAAAATGACGGTAAAAGAACAATGTCTATTTTATGGAACGTTAAAAGGGATGAGTAAAGAGAAAATCTTAAGTCGCTTAGATGAATTACTCGCACGTTTTGAAATAACAGAATATAAAGATAAAAAAATCAAAGAACTATCGAAAGGAAATCAACAAAAAGTACAATTCATTACGGCTATTATCAATGATCCAAGATTGCTTATATTAGATGAGCCATTTAGTGGATTAGATCCTTTTAATGTCGAACTATTTAAAAAAGAAATTGTCGAGATGTCACAAAAAGGAAGCATGATTATCTTTTCATCACATCGCATGGAACACGTTGAACTATTCTGTAAAAAATTAGTGATCTTGTTGCATGGAAAGACTGTCTTAAAAGGAGATTTAAAGAAAATTAAACAAGATTATCGAAAAAAGACGATTTTAATCAAAGGAGACGTTACAAAAGAAGAGGTAGAGAAAATAGATGGTGTCGTAGAAGTCATTGAAAAAGCAGATGAACTTGAAGTAAAAATTGCGAATATGGATGTTTCCGAGAAAGTTTTCCATAAAATCAGTAAAAAGAAAGATATTACAAAATTCGTAGTAGAAGAACCATCGTTGAATGAAATTTTTATTGAGAAAGTAGGGGAAAGCTATGAGAAGTAAACTGAATTATTTAACTAGTATTAGTTTAAGTCGAAAGATTAAAACAAAATGGTTTTTGGCCGCTAATTTGATTTTGTTAGTTGCGATTGTTGGTGTTATTAATATCGATAGTATTATTAATTTCTTTGGTGGTGATTTCAACGAAAAAACACCAGTTTATGTGGTTGATGAGACGAATATGGCTTACGATATGTTTAAAGAACAGCTCGACGAAGCGTCAAAATCTTTGAATAACAGCGAGGAAAGTAGTTATCAGGTTGAAAAGAAGGAAGAGGATGTTGAAGACTTAACCGAAGAAGCAAATGAAAACAAAAATTTAATCGTTGTCACTTTTGATTATGATGAAAATGGAGAACTTTTCGTTCAAGTAATTTCCAAAGGATATATTGATAGCGTACCTTATCAATTAGTATCTAGTTCGATCAATAATGTGAAAGTTGCCTTAGCAATGTTAAATTCGAATATTTCTTCAGAAGAACTGGCTAAGATTTATGAACCTGCCAATATTGAACGAGTTATTTTGAATGAGAATGAAAAAGGTGAATCAGAAGGGGCCCAGATGATCATGTCTACTGTTTTCCCGATGATTATTTTACCGTTTTTTATGCTTACGATTTTTTTGGTACAGATGATTGGGGCAGAAGTAAATGATGAAAAAACCACGAGAGGTATGGAAATTATTATTTCCAATGTTTCACCAAAGACACATTTCTTTTCAAAAGTACTAGCTGGTAATTTATTTGTACTCATCCAAGGAGCATTATTAGTACTATTTGTAGTAATTGCTTTCCTAGTACGAGGTGGATTGAGTGGAGATATATTAGGATCTGGATTTGGTGCTGAAATTGGAGCAACGGTAAATCAAATTATGAGTGGAGGATTAGGTGATAAGTTAATCTATATCATTCCTTTAACATTATTACTCATGATTTTAACTTTTATTGGTTATTCCTTATTAGCTGGTATTTTAGCTAGTATGACGACAAATATTGAAGACTTTCAACAATTACAAACACCAATTATGATTATTTCCTTTATTGGATATTTCTTAGCGATTATGGCCAGTATGTTCCAAGGATCGATCTTTATCCGAATTGCATCTTATATTCCATTTATATCAGCCATATTATCTCCATCTTTATTGGTATTAGGTCATATTGGAGTTATGGATGTCATCATATCGATTATTCTTATGATCATCGTCAATTACCTTCTTATTAAATATGGGCTTAAAATTTATAAGGTAGGTATTTTAAATTATTCTTCGAAAGGATTATGGAAGAAAATGTTTAAAGCATTGAAAGAGTAGAAATTACTCTTTTTTTCTTTCCATTTGTTAAAGAAGATGGTATAATGAAAACATGCAAGAATGGTGGAATTGGTAGACACGCAGGCTTGAGGGGCTTGTGGAGAAATCCGTGTGGGTTCGAGTCCCATTTCTTGCACCAGATTGATTACTACTTGAACTTATAAAAGTTCAAGTTTTTAAATACATTTATTTTTCATTTTAGCATATAATAATATAAAGAACTTGACGTACATGAAAAAGTACGTTATAATGTAATTGGGGTGACAATATGAATACTATAAATATAACTAAGGCTAGACAAAATTTATTTCAATTAGTTTCTGATGTAAATAAAGGCTTTAATCCAGTCAATATAATCAACAATAAAGGTGAAAATGCTATATTGCTATCAGAAAGTGATTGGCGAGATATTGAAGAAACTATTTATTTAAATTCTATACCAGGCTTTGTAGAATCTATCAATGATGCTAGGAAAGAGGATAAAAATAATTGCACGGTTTATAAAAAAGGTGAAGAATGGTAGAATACAAAATAATATTTTCTAAATTAGCTGATAAAGACAAAAAATTACTAAAGCAAGCTGGACTTGAAAATAAAGCAAAAGAATTACTAGATTTAATAGCAATAAACCCTTACCAAACACCACCGACATATGAAAAATTAAAAGGAAACTTAAATGGTCTTTGTTCAAGAAGAATAAGCTATCAACATAGGTTAGTGTATGAGATAGATGAGAACAAAAAAGAAATATTTATTTTAAGAATGTGGACTCATTATGATAAATTATAATATATTTTCAGAAATTAACCTTAATAAAATTCCCAAACGTGTACCACTATGGCATCATATCGATAGTTACTCGAACTTACGAGTTAATATACTAGAATGCCCTAGAGTGTGCAAAAATGTCTAAAATTTAAAAGGAAATCCTTATAATGGGATTTCCTTTTAAATTTTGTGAGTTCTATTTTGTTTGAAGATAATCCAAATTAGAGCACCACTAGCAATCATAAAACTAAGATAAGATGCGATCATAATTGGTGTGCCGCGATAAAAACTATTAATTTGCCAAGTTCCATTTTCTATTTCAATACCGACAAGTCCATGATCTGTTTCAAAGGTGGATATTTTTTGATCGTTGATTGTTACTTGATAACCAGGATAATAAATATAAGGTAGTTCAATTGTACCATTCGTTGTCATCGTCACTTGGAATGTTAAATGAGTACCATTTTTTTTGATTTTAGTAAGTGTTCCTTCACCGTTTAGAATGATTGGTTCCACAGGATGATTTTTCAAGTAAGTATAGCTATAAATTGCTTTTCTCGGTAAATATTCCGCACTTGCCGTTCCAGTAGAACGTACAATCTCACCGCGTAACTTTAGTTTATTACTTTGAACAAGTTGATTATCGATTCCGATATTTTTTACACCATCTATGATAAGAGGAATACTAAAGATGAGAAAGAAACTACAAAGACCAACGATGATTGGATAAGATATGCGCTTCCATTTAGAAAGAGCTATACCAAAACCAATACTGATGAAGAATAATGCATATTGTAAAAGTCGCCATGGAAATTGTAAAAGTGAGAATATCTGTGGTAATCGATTCCAAGGAATAATATCTAATGTAAAAATTAATGCAACAATACCAAGAATGAGAAAAGGATAACTCTTTTTCTTTTTACGATCGATGGTAAGTCCAAAGATGGCCATGATGAGTAAAAGCCAAAAAGAAAGATTAAGTGGTTGAAAAAAGTTGGATATGAGGGAAATACCATGTTCTTGCATGAATGTTCCAGTTGTATGCATGTATTCAGAATCAAAAACCATATAATCGCTTGCATATCTAACTTCTAATAATGGTCCGATGGTTGGAAGAGATAAGAAAGTGGCAAATAGGATAGCTTTTATTAAGGTTGTTAATACTGACTTTTGCCATACTTCTTTTAGATGAAATAATAGATAAAGAAAAGCGAAGATAGCAGTTAAAAGAGTACTGACATTATGTGTTAAAAATAATCCTGCTGTTCCAATGGTAAGAATATACCATTTTTGAAAATCACCTTTTATAATTCGATTGATGCCATGAAATACTAGTGGGACGAAAACAAATGAAATCACTTCGCCAATCGAAGCACGAATATAGATGTCATATAAATGATAAGGACCAATCATATATAGAATAGCGATAAGAAGAGAAATAGAGTCATGTTTAGTGATATCTTTCGCACACCAAAACATGAACACTCCAGATAATAAAATTGTTAAGAACGTCAGCAAATTGATGGCAGATCCTAAAGTAGGGCAAAAGAATTGAAAGATTCCAACAATATAGGTAGAAAGGACCCCATAAAAAAGATTCGCACCATAACCAAATCCACCCATCATATCGGGGTTGATCATAGGAATCAGTTCGCCATCTTTTATCGCAACCAATGTACTATTATGACGAAAAAGATGAAAAATGGCATCGTGTCCATTCAACATTTTGTCTCGAAAGAGAGGAAACCCAACAAGAAAAGCAAATAGAATGATTAGATAATAAGGAATCATTTGCTTTGAAAGTAATTTTTGTTTGATTCTTTGTAGCATGCTACCACTCCTAATTAAGATCATTATATCTTAAATAGAAAATCAATACAAGAAAGATCGAATTTATGATATAATAAAAAGGAACATAGAAAAGAGGGTTATATGATTACATTAGTGCTCGTCCGACATGGACAAAGTATTTGGAATTTAGAAAATCGTTTTACCGGATGGACCGATGTCGATTTGACGGAACAAGGAATCGAGGAAGCAAAAGAAGCAGGAAAAGTGTTAAAAGAAAAAGGCTATCATTTTGATCTTGCTTATACTTCTGTTTTAAAAAGGGCAGAGAAAACACTTGATTATATTTTAGAAGAAATGGATGCAAAAGATATTGAAGTTCGTAAGAGCTGGAAATTAAATGAACGTCACTATGGTGCTTTACAAGGTTTAAATAAAGATGAAACAAGAGAAAAGTATGGGGCAGAACAGGTATTACTATGGCGAAGAAGTACAGCTGTGAGACCACCTATGCTTACCAAAGATGATCCAAGATATCCAGGAAATGATCCTAAATATAAAGACGTACGTGAAGAAGATTTACCACAAACAGAGAATCTCTTAGATACGATTGATCGTGTATTAGAATATTGGAATGAAGAAATTAAACCTTCCTTGGAAAGTGGACGCCATGTGATCATTGTTGCTCATGGTAATAGTTTAAGAGGATTAATTAAATATTTAGATGATATGAGTGAAGAAGAAATTATGAAACTAGAACTTCAAACAGGAAATCCTATTTGTTATGAATTAGATGACCATTTAAAACCAATTTGCCATTATTACTTGAAAGAAACTAACGAAAGTTAGTTTTTTTTAGAAAAAGATATTTTCAAAAAGTCTTTTTTAGTATATAATGTAATAGGTAATGCCGAAATAGCTCAGTTGGTAGAGCAGCTGTCTCGTAATCAGCAGGTCGTAGGTTCGAGTCCTATTTTCGGCACCATTATGAAATTTTTTCGAACTAGAATAGTTCGTTTTTTATTGTTGATGAAAAGTTGTATCTCATGTGATGAAGAATTCTTTTTAATTTGCCTTTTGATATAAAATTTGTTATACTGATACTATCATAGAAAGAAACATATTTAAGAGAAAGAAAAAATAGAGTATTGAGAGGGATTTAATATGAATGAAGTAGAAGAGAAAAAAGTCGTAACTCGTGAAGAAAAAAACAAGAAAAAAGGGATGACTCCAAAACAAAAAAAGATTGCTACGATCTTATTAGCGATCTTTGCTGTTTTAATTACTGCTATCGATTTGTTTATGATTTTGACGTTCGATTGGACATATGAATGGAATGGTGTTTTTTTTGAATCGAAACCTCCAACGATTCCACAAGTCGACATTGTCGATTTAAATTCTGATTCCCGCCCAATTGCTGTCATGATTAATAATCATGCCCAAGCCGTTAAAAACCATGCTGGATTACAAGATGCATACCTTACCTACGAAATTATTGTAGAAGGTGGTCTTACACGTTTAATGGCTCTATTTAAAGATCAAGATACTGAACGAATTGGATCGGTGCGTTCTTCTAGACATTATTATTTGGATTATGCATTAGAGAACGACGCTATTTATACTCATTTTGGTTGGAGTGATATAGCAAAACATGATATTAGTTCTCTTGGTGTTAATAACATCAATGGTTTGTATGATTCTGGTTTTTGGCGTGATCGAACGCTAGGGGTCAATTACGAACATACGGCTTTTACGAGTATTTCTAATTTGGAAGATACGATTGCTAAGAAAGGCTATCGTACGACAACCGATCAAGATCTATTATTGAACTATCAAGCTTTACCAATCAACATGCGAGAGTTAGATAGTTCACAAATTGCCAATAATATTGAGATTGTTTATTCGCAAGCTCAAAAAACTAGTTATGTTTATGATCCTGATACAGCAACTTACAAACGTTTTGTAAATGGAAAGGAACATACGGATGCGGTAACCAAAGAACAATATACCGCTAAAAATATTATTACTTATCAAGTAGCTAATTATACGATGGATTCTGCTGGACACCAAAATCTTAATAATATTGGAAGCGGCAATGGTTATTACATCAGTGAAGGCTATGCGATACCAATCACATGGGAGAAGGCTAGCCGTTCTAGTCAAACGGTTTACCGTTACTTAAATGGAGAAGAATTAATGGTTAATGATGGAAATACCTTCATTCAAATTCAACCGAAAGGACAATCGTTAACAATTTCTGAATAATGGATGAATTCTATGTGATTATGATGACCAAAACATTTAAATTATGATATAATGTAGTAGTTTGAGGTGACAAAAGCAATCATGAAACATTTATATAACGACAGAGAGTACCTAGAAATTGTTGGTCAAGTTTTGGATAACGAAGAATTTAATAAATTAAAATTAATCGAACATCATGGTATTTCTCGATATGAGCATTCTTTAAAAGTATCTTATTATGCTTATTGTATTGCAAAGTCTTTAAAATTAGATTACGTCGAAGTAGCTCGTGCCGGTTTATTGCACGATTTCTTCTTGAGCGATGATGAACGTACGAGTAAAGATCGCTTTCTTTCAACGTTTACGCACCCTAAGAAGGCGGTTATGAATGCTGATCGAGTATTTGGTATTTCACAAAGAGAAGCCGATATTATCAAGAGTCATATGTTTCCCATTAATTTAACAGTACCAAAATATGCAGAAAGTTGGGTTGTTAACTTTTCGGATAAAGTAATTGGAGCTTATGAATTATCGAGAAAGTTTGGATACCGTTTTAGTTATTTATTAAACTTATATTTGATCTTTTTATTCAATGCAATGAAATAGACTACTTAGTAGTTTATTTTTTCTGTGAGGAGGAATTACATGAAAAAATTAATCATTATCATTAGTTGTATCTTTTTACTTTGTGGCTGTGAAGGAAGAGCTCCTTATCAAGTGATTAGTCAAAAGGAAGCCGTTTCCAAACTAGCTGATGGTGCGATTTTAATCGATGTTCGCACACCATATGAATATAAGGAAGGACATATTGAAGGAGCCATATCACTGCCAAATGATACGATCGAAGTAACCATTACAAAAAAAGTACCAGATAAAAATGCATCTATTATTGTCTATTGTAGAAGTGGAAGTCGTAGTAAGGAAGCTGCTAACACGTTATTGAAATTAGGATACCAAAATGTCTATGATTTTGGAGCAATGGAAAATTGGGTGGTATAAATGAAGTGGATAATCAAACAAGAAACTAATCTATTTTTATTTTTAGAAAAGACGAATGGATGGTCGAAAACCAAAGTAAAATCACTATTACGTTATCATGCGATTTTAATTGATCATCATCTTGCGAGACATTTGGAAGAACCTCTTAAAATAGGACAAGTATTGGAGATCAAAAAGAAAGAAACGGATAGGGATTCACGTCTTCATGTTCTTTATGAAGATGATTATTTGATTGCGGTTGATAAACCAGCGGGAATCCTTTCTGTTCGCGATGATTCCAAAGAAGAGACGATGTATCAAATTGTCAGTCGTTATATAAAACAAAAAGAACATAAAAAAATTTTTGTTTTACATCGTCTAGATAAAGAAACTTCGGGGATTTTAATGTTTGCGAAAGATGCTAAGATCAAATATAAAATGCAAGATCATTGGAACGATTATGTAACATTACGAAGTTATGTTGCGATCGTCGAAGATAAGATCGCTTCGAAAGAAGGAACTATTCAAACCTATTTAAAAGAAAATCACCACTATCATGTTTATTCTACTAAGAATGCCAAAGAAGGGAAATTAGCAATCACTCATTATCGTAAACAAAAAGAAGAGAAAGGTTATACTTGGTTAGAAATTACCTTAGAAACAGGTAGAAAAAATCAAATTCGTGTCCATATGCAAGAACTGGGAACCCATATTGCTGGTGATAAAAAGTACGGGGCAAGAACGAATCCTTTCAAACGATTAGGACTTCATGCAAACAAACTGATCTTTGTTCATCCTGTTACGAAAAGGCAAATTACGTTAGAAAGTTCTTTACCAAAAGTATTAAAAAAGATATAATAAAAGCATAAGCTTTTATGTTCCCGTAGCTCAGTAGGATAGAGCAAAAGTTTCCTAAACTTTAGGTCGCTGGTTCGATTCCAGTCGGGAACACCATTTTGTTGATTAAATAGATCTAGAAAAGATATTTATATAAAACGAAAGGAAAATATGACGATGTCTTGGATTGTTGAAACGAACTTAAAATGCATATTAGAGGAATTAAAACAGACATTAGTAGCTGAGGAAAACAAAGATCCCAATATGGTTTCTCTCGATACGATTGCGACTTTTTATCGAAAAATATGGAAAGAAAATAAGAATCAAATTCAATATTATCGACAAGTATGTGACGATTTAGTAAAGCAGGAATTTAATCGATATTCAAGTTTTCATTATCGAAATTTTCATTATGATACAGAAGAATTAAAAATTGGTTTTTTTGATAATATTATGACATATGGAATCACATTGACAAAAAGAAATGGAGATTTACGTATCATCAAAAGTGAAACTACCTTATATCGCGATCAACTATTTGCCTTGATCCATGATCCATTATCTAAACTTTACGATGAACTTCTTAGACAAAAACCAATGAATGAAGAAAGATGTCGTTATGTACAAACTTCATCTCCTTCTTTGTTAGTCGATATTTCTATTAATCAAATTACTCTTTTTTGGCAGTATGATCCTGGCTTTTTTAATAAAAGTTTTGCGATTGAATTTTCGAATTATTTGGATCGATATCATAGTAAATGCAACTCCGGGAAAACGATGGACTGGGTGGATGGAAAAGAAAGAGAATTATTTAAAAAAATATATGTCAATATTCAAGATTGTCCAGAGTGGAGTAGAAAGACACTGAAAGAGTTAAGAGAACAGGAGTTAGAACCTAAACGTTTAAGTTTCGTATCCCGTTTACGTTTGTACAAAAAGAAAAAGTCATTTTAATTTTTTCTTTTGATCTATTGAAATAAATGGAAAGGAGAAGTTATGTTAGAGCTAAAAGATATTTGTTTTGAAAGAGATCATAAAAAGATTTTAGATCATATCAATTTAATTTTTGATTCCAAAAAATTTTATGTGATTACCGGACCAAATGGAAGTGGTAAATCAACTTTAGTTAAAATCATTATGGGCATCGAAAAACCAGATAGTGGTCAAATTATATTAGATGGAGAAGATATTACTGGTCTATCCATCGATGAACGTGCAAAATTAGGTTTTGGTTTTGCTTTTCAACAACCGGTATGTTTTAAAGGAATTACGGTATATGATTTACTAAATATGGCGACTGGAAAAAAACTAAAGCGAGAAGAGGCATGTGAGTTTCTTTCTCAGGTAGGACTTTGTACCCACGATTATGTAAATCGTGAAATTAATCGTTCTTTATCTGGTGGAGAACGAAAAAGAATCGAAATTGCTTCTGTGATTGCTCGCAATCCTCATATTGCCATTTTTGATGAGCCAGAAGCGGGAATAGATCTTTGGAGTTTTCAAAATTTGACAGAAGTATTTAAACAAATTGAAAAGAGATCACGAGGAATAACGATTGTTATTTCACATCAAGAAAGAATTATTAGGATTGCCGATGAAATTATTTTAATGGATAGTGGAAAGATTCAAAAACAAGGACCTAGAAAAGAGCTTATAGGAACGATTTTAAGTAATTCAAAATGTCCGAGAGGAGTGAATGCTTGTGAACAAAATAGATGAAAAATTGTTAGATCAAGTGTTACCAGAAGATCTAGAAAAAGCAGATGCCTATAATATTCGTAAAAATGGTCATACGATCAAACGTAAAGGAAATCCCTATATTGATATTGTTCCAAAAGAAAATAATTCGGGACTCGATATTTATGTGAAAGAAAATACTTTATTTGGTATCATTCATATTCCCGTTATTATAACCGAGAGTGGTTTAACGGATATTGTATATAATGATTTTCACATTGGGAAAAATGCAAATGTAATTATTCTATCGGGATGTGGAATTCATAACGATGCTCATCAAGATTCGACTCATGATGGGATTCATCGTTTTTATCTAGAGGAAGGATCGAAAGTAAAATATATTGAAAAACACTATGGAGAAGGTACGGGAAAAGGGGAAAAGAGATTGAATCCCATTACCGAAATCGAAATGAAAAAAGATTCTTCTATGACGATTGATACCGTTCAATTAGAAGGTGTTGATGAAGCGATTCGTAAGACGACTGCAGTACTAGAAGAAGGTTCTACTTTGGTGGTGACTGAGAAAATTCTGACAACCGGTCATCAAAAGGCAACGACTGATTTTGTGGTTACTTTAAATGGAGACAATGCTAGTACGCATGTTACATCACGTTCGGTTGCTACCGATGAATCTTATCAAGAATTTTCTTCGAATATCGTGGGAAACACGAAATGTTATGCGCATGTAGAATGTGATGGTATCATTAAAGACAAGGGTGCCGTGAAAGCCATTCCAGAAATATTTGCTAATCATGTCGATGCCAATCTCGTTCATGAAGCCGCAATCGGTAAAATTGCTGGTGAACAACTAGTGAAATTGATGTCTTTAGGGTTGACTGAAAAAGAAGCAGAAGCGGCCATTATCGATGGCTTCTTAAAGTAGCAAATCTATCAGAAAGTAAAAACTTAAATAGAGAGCAATAAACGACTATTAGTAGTCGTTTTTCTGTGCTATAATAAAAATAGGTGGTAATATGAATGATGTTACGAACTTATGGGATCATCTTCATCGCTCGAGGTTTCGAAGTCGTTTTCATTTACAAGCGAAGGATAAACAATATGTCATGGAGAAAGGAATGGCTCAAATTGAAGCTCATGCTTATGAGTTTGTACAGAAAAGAATTGCGTCCGGGAATTTAATTAATGATGGCAAGCAGACACCTATGAAAGGACATCCTGTCTTTCTTGCACAACACGCAACTGCTACTTGTTGTCGCGGATGTATAGAGAAGTGGCATCATATTCCCAAAGGAAAGAACTTAACGAAAGAGGAAGAAACTTATCTTGTCAATATTATTATGGCATGGATTCAAAAAGAACTGGAGGAGAGATAAATGGAACGATTGACAACACGTCAAGGAGAACATTATATTGTGAAAGGTGATGATAATCAAGCTGTTATTGATCGTTTGGCCATTTATGAAAATATGATGGAAACAATATGTAAGCAAAAACATAGAATAGAAGAGGAATTGGAGCAATTGCGATCAGAGAAAAAGGCAAAAACGATGAAGTTTCAACAACGATTAGGAGAAAAGATGATATGTGATCGTTTTATTACGATGTTTGAATTTGAAGATCAAAAAGTGGAATCACAGAAATGAATGAACGTATAATTGCAAAAAAGGAAAATCTTCCCTTGCTTAACTAATTAGAGTATGATAAAATGTAGTTGTTGCCACAATAGTATAATGGTATTACGAGGCCATGGTAAGGCTTTAACCCGTGTTCAATTCACGGTTGTGGCACCATTTTAGAAATCGGTTCGAATGATCGAACTTTCATGTATGAAATCAATCATGTTTGATTGATTTTTTTATATAAGAGAGGGTTGAGTCTATAACTGATACGTTGAAAAAACGATCAAAATAGATTTGCATCTAGGTAAAACAATTTAAAGCAATCATAAAAAATCAATTCTATTTAGAATTGATTTTTGTTTTTTCTTGTTTCATTCGTTTGTGGTAGAAGATATAAACAAAGACAACAACGATAATTGCTAGTAAAATAACAACGATGTGAGAGTAGGTATCTAAAATATTTAAAATAGAAGTCCAATTTTCTCCCACGATTGATCCTACTATGATTAAAACAGTGTTCCAAATGGTTGATCCAATAACCGTATATAATAAAAATTTACCCATTGGCATTTCACTCATTCCAGCAGGAATCGAAATCAAACTACGAATGAGAGGAACAAAACGACAGAAGAAGACGGTTTTATTTCCCTTTTTATCAAACCATTGATCGGCCTTATCGATATCACTTGGCTTCAAACGAATAATTTTACCAATTTTTCCAGATATTATTTTTTTTAATCGATCTTTATTGAAAATTTTACCAATATAGTATAAAACAATTGCTCCAATGACAGATCCTAAAGTAGATGCAATTACCATTCCGATGATGTTTAATCTCGTATAAGTAGTCATAAAACCACCGAATAACAAGATAACTTCTGATGGAATGGGTGGAAAAATATTTTCGATTGCAATTAACAAAAATACTCCGATATAACCAAATTGATTCATAATACTTAATATAAATTCTTGCATGCTACAAATTCGCTCCTTTTTATGTAAATATGGGTGAATAGGTCAGGTAGTTTGAAAACTACTGTCTTAAAACATTATAGCATATTTCCCAGCAGTTGGGAATTGACAATATATAATTTGTAATTTTGATGACAAAAAGGAATTTATAGATGGCTGATTTATGCTATAATAAAAGCAGTTAGAAAGATGTGGTGCTTTTGAAAAAGTATTTAAAGGAATATGTAAGTATGATCGATCAAAGACTAGAAAGTGACAAGCCGTTTAGTAGGGAGGAAATGGAACATCATCTTACGAAAATTGAATTCTTTCAACATGAAAGATTGATTCATTTGATAGTAACGATGTTTTACGCTCTCTTTACATTACTTTTTATCTATCTTTGCTTGTTTTCCTGGTTATTTATTATCGTTGTATTAGCATTACTTTGTTTTTTAATTGCCTACGTGCTTCATTATTTTTTCTTGGAAAACAATGTTCAATATCTTTATAAACAGTATGATCGTATGTTGGAAAGAAAAAAATAGGAATGCAACATGCATTCCTATTTACAACATACAGCATACAACGTACAACATACTTCATCAATAGCAACTACCTATTGACAATTTCATTCTAGCATAGAAAGAAAGCAATGTAAACTATTTTCTGGCTTTTTTTCGACATTTTTAGCTTTTTTTTAATACGAATTTATACTATAATAAAGAAAAGGATGATCGAGATGATAAAAATTTATAAAACTGATATGAATGGTGTATTAGAAGAATTAAAAGAGATCGAAGAAAATTGTTGGATCGATCTTATGGAACCAACAGAAGAAGAGTTAAAAGAGGTCGTATCGAAAACGAGAGTATCCTTTCAGCGTCTAATCAAAGTGTTGGACGAAGAAGAGTTGCCACGAATTGAAGTAGAGGATGAAGAGACCTTGGTTGTAACGGATTTCCCATATAATGTTGATCGTGCCAGAAAAAATAAATATACGACACTTCCAATGGGCATGTTAGTTTCGTCTAAGAATTATTTTCTTACTATTTGTAGTAAGGAACATCATTTGTTGGATCCTTTTAAAGAATCGAAAATAAGAGAGTTTTATACCGACCGTAAGACGCGCTTTGTCGTTCAAATTTTGTTGCAAGTAGCGGTTTCCTATCTAGATGAATTGAAAGTAATCAATAAAGATATCACTTCTCGTGAAAAGGTGTTATATAAAACAACAGAAAATAAAGAACTTTTAAATCTACTTAATATTGAAAAAAGCCTCGTTTATTTTATTACATCATTGCGAGAGAATGAGGCTGTTTTAGAACGACTTGAAAAAGGGGAAATTTTGACACTTTACAAGGAAGACCTTTCTTTGATTCATGATGCTATTATCGAAAATCGTCAAGGAATTGATATGGCGAATATTTACCGTGAAATTTTAACGAGTATGACAGATACGTATGCGACGATTATATCGAATAATTTGAATCGTATTATGAAATTCTTGGCGGGAATTACGATCGTCTTTTCGATCCCGACGATGATTGCTTCTTTTATGGGAATGAATGTTCCACTTGGAAGTTTCGGAAACCATTCCTTTTCTTTCTTTTTCATTATCATTGTTTCCTTCCTTTTTGCCATTTTGATTGCTTGGATTTTGAAAAGGAAAAATATGTTGTAGTATGAAAAAAGAAAAGAAACGAAAATTTATTTATCCGCATGTTGATATCGATCAAGAGTCAATATTTCCTATCTTGTTAGAGGAAGATAGAATTGAACATAGCAAATTTAGTAATCAAGAAATCGTCGATACTTCTATTGATCATCAAGAATGGAACACTTGTATCTTTCAAAATGTTAATTTTGTGAGAGTGAATTTATCAAGTATTACCTTATTGGATGTGATTTTCGATCATTGTGATCTATCGAATCTCGATTTTAGTGAGACCACTATTCACCGCGTGATATTCCGTGATTGTAAATTAGTAGGGACTGATTTTTCGAGCTCTTCTTTACAAGATGTTTTCTTTGAACGTTGTATGGCTCACTATATTAATTTTTCTGCTTCTAAAATAAAGTATATGCGTGTGAGTGAATCTGATTTGACTTATGGTAGTATGAACGAAGTAGAGTTGAAAGATAGCGAATTTGTCAATTCCAAATTACAAGTAATGGAAGTAATGCGAACACCACTTTCAGGAGTTGATCTTCGTACTTGTAGTATCGAGGGAATTCGTCTTGTTGGAACCGAATTGAAAGGGGCAATTGTCACAAGTAGTCAGGCTATTGATCTATCAAAATTATTAGGAATCATAATTCAAGATGAATGATTCCTTTTTTGTGCTATAATGGTTTTGGTGATATTATGATTTATTTAGATTATTCGGCAACAACACCAGTTGATTCTCGTGTTTTAGATACTTATGTGAAAGTGAGCAAAGATTATATTGGAAATGTCAATTCTCTGCACAAACTTGGAGTAGAAGCAAAAAAATTGCAGGATCGTGCGACCGAACAAATTGCCAATTTATTACATGTAAAGGCAAGTGAAATTATCTATACCAGTGGAGCAAGTGAATCGAATAATACAGCCATTAAAGGAATTGCTTTTCGATATCAAAATCGTGGTAAACATATTATTACGACACCACTCGAACATTCTTCTATTTTAGAACCTTTACATTATTTAGAAACACTAGGATTTGAAATTGATTACGTTCATTTAAAGAAAGATGGAACCGTCGATTTAGAAGATTTAAAAAACAAAATGCGTGATGATACGATTTTGGTTTCAATCGCTAGTGTTAGTAGTGAACTTGGAATTTTACAACCGATCGATCAAATTGGAACCATTGTGAAACAGTATCCCAAATGCTTTTTTCATAGTGATATGACACAGAGTATGGGGAAAGTAGAAGTGTCCTTACAAAATGTTGATTTAGTCAGTTTTTCTGCCCATAAATTTTATGGGGTGAAAGGAATTGGCTGTTTAGTAAAAAAAGATTCTATTGACCTTTTGCCTTTGATTCATGGAGGAAAAAGCACGACGCGTTATCGTAGTGGAACACCAGCTTTACCACTTATCGTCTCTACTTCTAGGGCTCTTCGTTTAGCTTACGACCACTTGGATCAAAAATGGAATCATGTAGCAACTTTGAATCGGATGATTACGGATCGCTTAGCTCATTATGAAAAGGTATTTATCAATAGTACGGAAAAATCTCTTCCTCATATTTTAAATATCAGTATCGTTGGAATCAAACCAGAAACGTTTTTGCATGCTTTAGAAAGCCATGAGATTTATATCTCGACGCAAAGTGCATGTTCCACTCCCGATCATCCATCACTCCCTGTTATGAGTGTTACGAATGATCCTCTTCGTGCGACGACGAGTCTTCGCATCAGTCTTTCTCATTTGACGAAAGAGGAAGAAATTCACGAGTTTTTAAAAGTATTTGACGAATGTATTCAGATGCTTAAAATTCGCTCTTAAAACACCACTTGGTGTTTTTTTGTGCATATTCGATTCCATTCGACATAAAATCTAGTAGGAGGTTTTTATGGAGAAATGTAAAAAGATATGGAAGAATTATCGCTTTACTATTTTATTATTTTGCTCGATTATTATCGGAACCATCATTGGTATGGTGATGAAAGAAGACGCGAAAGTATTAAAACCGTTTGGCGATGTATTCTTAAACTTGATGTTTACGATTGTTGTCCCACTTGTCTTTGTCACAATTTCTAGTAGTGTTGCTAGTATGTTCGATTTGAAACGTCTCGGAAAGATATTAGGAACGATGTTTCTCATCTTCTTTGGAACGAGTTTCGTCGCTGCTACTTTCATGTTAATGGCTGTTAAAGTAGTCGATCCCGTAGGAGGTGCGACAATTCTCGTCGAAGCAGGAGAGGCATTAGAACAAATTAGTATTGGTGATCGTATCGTACAAGCGCTTACCGTAACCGATTTTAGTGAGTTATTATCTCGCAATAATATGTTACCTTTGATTATATTCTCTATTTTGTTTGGCATTGGTGTTAGTACCCTAGGAAAAGAAGGAAATAAATTATCCGAATTTCTCAATACGGCATCCAAAGTTATGATGAAAATAGTAGGAATGATCATGTATTATGCTCCCATCGGATTATGTGGTTACTTTGCTGCTTTGATTGGGGAATTTGGTCCTAACTTAATTGGTAGTTATGCTAGAAGTTTTATTCTCTACTGTGTCGTGGGTATTTGCTATTATTTTATTTTTTATACCTTATATGCTTATTTGGCAGGTGGAAAAGTTGGAATCAAACAATTTTATAAATATATTTTGAGTCCAACGGCAACTGCTTTTGCAACCCAAAGTTCCCTTGCTACTTTGCCGACCAACTTAGAATGTGCGGAAAAGATTGGCATCCCCAAAGATATTAGAGAAGTATCACTTCCGATTGGTTCGACGATGAATATGCATGGTAGTGTATTAGGTTCTATTCTAAAGATTTCTTTTCTCTTTACTGTTTTTGGGAAGAGTTTTACAGGTATCGATACTTATTTGATTGCCTTATTGATTGCCGTTTTAAGTGGAGTCGTCATGAGTGGAATTCCAGGTGGAGGCCTCATTGGCGAAATGTTGATTGTCAGTTTATATAATTTCCCAGCTGGTGCATTTGCCATTATCGCCACGATCGGTATTATTATCGATGCCCCTGCCACCGCATTGAATGTCGTAGGAAATCCGGTTGGAGCCATGTTAGTAACGCGAATTGTCGAAGGTAAAAATTGGCTGGAACGAAAAATGACACATAAAAAGCAAGGGTAACCTTGCTTTTATAGTGCTTGTAACTTTTTTATGAATAGATTGATCCGTTTTCGATCGTGCATTTGGTGAAAACGTTTTTTCTTTACATACTTTTTTTCTTTTTGATATTGTTTTTTGGTAATCTCCTTCATTTCTAAACGATGTTTTTGATATTCGATGTCACGTTTGACGGCTCTTCGAAAAGATGTCCATCCACTCGTTCTAACGACAATAATCGTACCCTTTAAATTGAGCGGCATCAGATTTTGATGGATCTGTGGTCCCTCTAAAACCAAATGATAATCAGGATAATGTTCCAAGAAATAGGAAATGATCATAAAATAATACTCATCGAAATGATCAAGATCTAAAGATCCATACTTCGCCTCTAACATCTTTCTTAATTCGATGGAATAAGTCGTGGAATTTCTAGTAGAACCGAATAACGTATCAAGACTGACAATTAAATAACGGTCACTTTCACGATAGGTATTAGCTAAGGTTGTTTTACCAGATCCAACTAACCCCGTGATATTGATAATGGGATCATCACTTACTTTTTTGATATAGTTAGGTTTGTTTTGAAATAGGGAAATCGTGTTTTTCATACATACACCTCTCTGATATTATTTTCTATTCTTATTATAAAAGGCGCGCAAAAGAAAGTCAAGAAATGTCTTTATGTGACAAAATATTCATTTTTTAAACCATCTTTTATAGTATAATGATGTTGGTGATGTTATGAAACGTATTTTGATGATTGAAGATGATGAAACGATTCGTTTAGGATTAAAATACTATTTAGAACAAGAAAACTTTGAGGTATATGAAAGTGGTACTTGTCATGATAGTTTAATCGTATTATCGGAACATCATGATATCGATCTTATTTTGCTTGACTTAAATTTACCAGATGGTAATGGTTTCGATCTGTTTGAAAAGATGAAAGAAAAACAAGATATCCCTGTCATTTTTTTGACCGCCAACGATTTAGAAGTATCCATCGTACGTGGCCTTGATATGGGAGCGGATGATTATATTACCAAGCCATTTAAAGCTCGTGAATTGATTTCTCGTATTAAAAATGTTCTAAGAAGAGTTGGAAAAAGCGATTCCAATGTGATTCATTTAGGAAATGTGAAAATCGATATGAAGCAAGCCAAAGTATTCAAAGATAACAAAGATGTCATGTTGACTGCTTTAGAGTATAAAATCCTACTGATCTTGGCTTTAAATCCCAATCAAGTATTTACGAGAGAAGCGATTTTATCCAATATTTGGGATGTGAACGAAGCTTATGTAAACGATAATACGTTAACGGTTTATATTAAACGCATTAGAGAAAAAATTGAAGACGATCCGATGAATCCTAAGATTATTATTACAGTACGTGGCATGGGTTACAAGGTAGGTGCCTAATGTTACACAATAAAGAAGTGAAACAGTTAATTTTCGTCGAAATTTTGATCTTTTTGTTGTGCCTTGGAGTTGGATATGTGGCATATCAAGTCATAGAGGAGCATTACGAACAGGAAATCATCGAAAAGAATGCTTATTTGGTATCAAGTTTAGTAAGCAAACATCCAGAATGGGAAGAAGATATAATCGATGCTTTGACTACTTATTCTGGAAGTTACGAAAATGGCCTTACTATTTTAGAAAAATATGGATTGGATGATATAGAAGGAATTGGATATTTAAACGATATTGAATCGCGTAGAAGAGAATACCAAACGATCCATTTTTTCGTAACGACGGTTATTTTTCTTGCTTTGTCGATCAGTTATATTTTGTTTTTGAAAAAGCAATATCAAAAAATACATGAAATCAATCATTATATGAACTGCGTGTTAAATGGAAAAGAGCTTTTTGATATTCGTGATTATGAAGAAGGAGATATCAGTAGTTTAAAAAATGATGTTTATAAAATTACGACAGTTTTGAAAGAACAAAAAGAACTTGCGAATCAAGATAAATTATATTTAGAAAGTACCCTATCTGATATTTCTCATCAACTGAGAACTCCTCTTACTAGTATGTATGTCATTAATGATCTATTATTGGATTCGAAGTTGACAAAAGAAAAAAGAAAAGAAATGTTAGGAAAAAATCGTGCTCAGTTGGAACGTATCGAGTGGTTGGTAACTTCTCTTTTAAAAATGTCTCGTCTAGATAGTGGAGTCGTTGAATTAAAAAAAGAAAAAGTTGATGCTACTACTTTTTTAAATCAAGTAGTAGAACCAATTCGTATTCCGATCGAGTTAAAATTACAGACACTAATACTGGATATTCCAGAAGATATCGTATTAGAAATTGATCCTAATTGGACTTTAGAAGCCCTTTTAAATATCGTGAAAAATGCTCATGAGCATACTCCAGAAGGTGGTACGATTCATATTAAAGTGATCGATAATCCACTTTATGTTGGTATCGAAATTAAAGATGATGGAAGCGGTATTAAAAAGGAAGATCTTCCTCATATTTTTGAACGTTTCTATAAAGGAAAAAGCGATAATACAGATAGTATTGGTATTGGACTTAATATGGCTTATAAGATCATCGATAAACAAAATGGTGAAATTAGAGTCAAAAGTAAAGAAGGAGAAGGAACGATCTTTTTGATTCGCTTTTATAAAAATAGAATATAGTGACAAAACTGTCACTCTTTTTGTCACTAGAGTGTCATATGATGATTCTATAATGAGTTTTAGAAGGGGAGAGGAATATGCCAAAAAAACTTGTTTTAAAACTCATGATATTAGGAATTCTACTTTCTATTTTAGGAGGTTTATCCTATATGGAATATCGAAATTATCAAGATAAAGTAGAAGATGCTCCAATATTAAGTTCGGAGGAAATGGTCAGTTTTCGCAATGTCGAAGTAAAAGAAGATGTGTTAAAATCTTTAACCAACATGTGTAAAAGTGCAGGTAGAGATCATGTGGAACTCAAAATTCGTTACGGATATTTGACGAATGAAGAGGAATCTCAGTTGATGATCGAAGGGGAAGGTTTTGATACGGGCATGCAGGTTGACTTCTATTCGAAGATCGAAGGAAGGAATGAACTCATGTGGCAATGGTTAGAAGAAAATGCTCATAAATATGGATTTATTTTACGCTATCCAGAAGGAAAAGAAGCTTTGACAGGGCATACGGCTAACAGGTCAACTTATCGATATGTCGGAGTGAATGTGGCAACTACGATGAAAGAGCAAAATTTATGTTTAGAGGAGTTATAGAGAGGATGAGAATATGGAAATTTTAAAAGTAGAAGATTTATGTAAAACATATGGGAAAGGAGAAACGTTAGTAAAAGCTCTCGATCATGTGAGTTTCTCCGTTGATAAAGGAGAATTTGTGGCGATCGTTGGTGCGAGCGGATCAGGGAAAAGTACACTTTTACATATCTTAGGAGGAGTGGATCATCCGACGAGTGGGAAAGTCTATGTGGATGGTGAAGATGTCTATGAACTATCAGAGACGAATCTTGCTATTTTTAGAAGAAGACAAGTTGGATTAATTTATCAATTTTATAATTTAATTCCTATTTTGAATGTCAAAGAAAATATGACATTACCTATTTTATTAGATAGTAAAAAAGTAGATGAAACGTATTTGAATGAACTAATTGAAACATTGGGATTAGAAGATCGTGTCAATCATTTGCCAAATGAATTATCAGGTGGTCAGCAACAAAGAGTCAGTATTGGAAGAGCGCTCATGAATCGACCAAGCTTACTTCTTGCCGATGAACCAACGGGAAACTTGGATAGTAAAGCAAGTAGAGAAATTATTGATCTTTTAAAGTTATCGAATAAAAAATATAAACAAACCATTATTATGATTACTCACGATCATAATCTAGCCCTTGCTGCCAATCGTATTATTACCTTAGATGATGGTAAAATTATCAATGATGAAAAGGTGAGATAATGAATATTTTAAATAAATTGACGATAAAGCATTTAGTCATGAATAAAAAAAGAACAATTGTTACGATCATTGGTGTTGTTTTATCGACTGCTTTAATGGTTGGTATTGGTCTCATTTTTTCTAGTATACGTGAAAATATGATCCAAGAAGTGATCGAATACAATGGTTCTTATCATGTCGAGTATCAAAATATTAAGTA